>JAEUTR010000111.1 GCA_016787365.1 Bacteroidia bacterium | reverse complement strand
GCGGCCGAACTACCCTGTCAAATACACACGACTCTGAAGTTCCATCCTTTACAAGATGTATAAGCTCCTTTATTCCCTGGATTACAAGCTTGCACCCGCGCGTAAATTTCAGCGCTACTCATTTTTTGCCAATCGATGGTTACATCTTTTAAAACTGGTCTGGGAAAATACTTGCCTGCGTTATTAGGCTGAGGAACCAAAACAGGGTTAATTTCCCTGCTGAGATACGTTACCAAAGCCCTACACATTTGCGCCCCAACCATCGACAAAGAAGTACATAGCAACCCATGGGTGATTTTATGGTTTAAAGAAATCTTTTGAACCGCAAGTACTGGACCTTTATCAATTTCATTAGAAACCGCATGTACAGTAATTCCAGTTTCCACATGACGACTTCTGATACTTTCAAAAACGGGATCGGCTCCTCTGTTATCCGGTAATAACCCATAATGGAAGTTATAAAAACGACTAGGGTATTGATTAAGCAACTCCTCCTTCAATTTCCATGGAAAAGTCATCACAAAAATGCAATTAGCCTCAATGTTATTTAACCATTGAATGGATTGACCAGTAAAATTCTCTTTTTTTAACTTACAAATGAATTCGTCCTTTCCACTAAACATATGTTGAATTTCGACCCACAATTCAGAATTACTTTCAGGCAGAGCCACACCAGCTAAAACACCAAGGTTGGCTAGTTCAATTATGGCCTGAATTGCCATCTTATTATTGCAAAAAACTGCTATGCGCATTTTATTAAGAATCAAGACATGGATAAGCATTATACCAACTGTTGAGTACTTCGCCGCTAAATTGTTTGATGTTTGCCTGTAATAAAGCTCTTTCATCCTCTGTACAATCTGCTTCAGATAATACATCCAACCTGCAATATTCGTTTTCGGGTTGTTTGTTCACTTCCGCTATATAAACAGGAGCTTCCACAAAATTAGTGTCGGGATTTACAAAGAGCTTTCCCCTTGGACCTTCAAAATGATTTCCAGCCCATTTGGCAGTCGCAGCTTCTGAAGTGAGGTCTTCCGAAGCGGCAGCAATAAGTACTGCAGCTTCCCATGCAATCACCGAAAATATATTGGCTTTTCCGGGTTTATTAAGCGCTTGCATGAAAGCACGGTTACCAGGAATATCTATGGATCTGGCCCAGGTAACTGAAGTTTTCATGGGGCCTCCGGGATATGGTATTTTATCTAACCAAAGTTCTTCGGTCATATATGGAGAACCCCAAATAGTATACTTAGCAAACAAATCGAGTTTTTTACCTGCTTTAAAAAAATCTTCGGCCATATCACCACAAAAACCAGCCAGCACACCATGTGTAGGATTTTCCTGCAAATGATTTGCAAGCGGCTCTAAACTAAACTCACTTCGTTTTAATGGGGTTATATAATTAAATGCAATACTACCACCAGCCCGGTCAAGCGAATCTATAAATGCCAGTGGCGTTCGATATCCCGCATCATAAAATGAGCAAGTAAAAGCGTTGACAAATGTACCAGAGCGCACTGCTAGCCGAGCACTCACTCTGCAGCACAAGGCCCCTTGCGCAGAAATAAAAAATGCATTCGACAATTTATGGGCAGATGGAAAGTGCATACCGCTATCAAGCACAATGAGCATTTTCCCACTTGCGGTAAACAGGGGATGTATGAATTCAGCGGTAGAGGGATTTACATAAGCCACCACCACATCTGCTCCATCCATTAATAATTGTTCACAACGGGCATATACCTCATCATTTTTAGCAGCTATTCCAATACTAGCTGTAACAATTTGAGTTTGCTCACATCTCTCGTGCAATAACCCAGCCCGTATTCCATCCACAATATCAAAATTTATTGACGGATATATTACGGACCGGGGTAACAATAAGCCTATTTTTATCATACATTCAAAGCTTAAGCTTTTCTATAAATTCTGGTTTAATTTCTAGACGGATAGATACCATAAAGACAAATAATAATATTCATGGCTAAATAGGGTTGCTCCATATTCATTGGTGTACTTGCCCCTGCGGTACTAACTACCACCGAACCACCTATTGGTGCCATAAATGAATCAGGAAGAGTTCCAGTTTTATATAGTCCCGCTTTTGAAGCCAAAATTGAAGATGATGGGTCACTACTTGTTCCTGATTCAGAATATGTTGGAACACTTACACTACACTGCCCTGGATGATTATGTGCTGGTAAATTAGTTTGTAATAAAGTTTGTGTCGGAGTTCCTGTCATTTCGCCCAGATCATATTGTTGAATTCCTGGTCCAACTCCTGTTCCTACAGGAACACGGCTGCGAAAATCAGGCAATCCAAAGGTTACTCTTCCATCACCTCCGTATGTTGTACCCAGCAAGCTAAATAAAGCGGAATTAGTGCTAATAGCTAGCAAACGCCCGTCGCAATAAGCCCAAGTTTTGGGTTGAAAATTGCCGGCGAAAAATCGTATTTCTGACATTGTACCTTCCATAGTCGTTCAAATATTTTTAAGATTTAATAAATTAATTTAATTACGTGAAGGAAAAATACCTTCCATACAAATAATATAGTTGAGCGCCAGATATGGCTGCATCGCTGAGAAAGGAATGCCAGATCCCACAGGCTGCAGGGTAACAGGTGCCGTAAAGGGATTTAATGTGCTATCCGCAGACTGGTTGGTATAAGCCTCGTTAACGCTGGCAAGAATTGCTCCGCTCGGATCCGCTCCACCAGCTTCTGAATAAGCTGGTAATCTCATGTTCATTGAGGTAATATGTGTGTGCATGGGCATAGTCTGACTGGTTAAAGTCAGCATTTCTGATCCTCCCACTTGTCCAAGATCGTAGGATGGTAAACCTGGTCCCTGACCTGTGCCTACTGGAATACGCCCCTGAAAATTTGGCAAGGCAAATGTAGTTTGCCCGTCGCCACCATAAATGGTTCCAATAACAGAAAATAATGCAGTATAATTAGCAATGCTTTGCAATGATCCATTGCAGTAATTCCAGTTTCCTGGTGAAAAGTTTCCGGCAAAAATCCGGATTTCTCCTATTGTACCTTCCATAATTTTTTTGTTTTAAATTTTTAAATTAGAATATTAAGATCATTTAACCATTAGTTACGGTATGGAAATGTACCATACATACAGATAATGTAATTCATACCCGTTAGTGCTTTCATAAGTGATACAGGTTGTCCATAACCGCTCACTCCATCTGTAATCGTTGCTGCAACTGGTGCCAGATTTGAATCTGTGCCGCTAGAAGCTGGAGCAAACATGGATGGAAGACTCGCCAGATTAGCACCGTTAGGATCTGAAGAATTACCTACTTCCGAATAAGCCGGAATGTTTATATTGGCCACTCCAGTGTGCGTATGCGCTGGTAAATTATTAGTAGTTAGCGTTACTGTATTATAACCACTCTTTTGACCGAGTGGATACACTGTACCTGTTTGTGCATTTCCAGCACCTAATGCAACCCTTCCGCGAAGATCGGGCAAAGCAAAGTTTGTTGTTCCGTTTCCACCATACGTTGTTCCTAAAATCGAAAATAAGGCTGTATTACTCGAAATGTTAATAATACTGCCATCACAATAATTCCAAGATTTTGGGGCAAACGTTGCGGCAAACATACGGATTTCACCAATTGTTCCTTCCATAAAATTTAAATTTAGTTTGTTAATTACTTAGTAAATTAATATCTGATTTAATTCAAATCTATAAAATTTAGTTCTAAGTTTTACGTCAAACATTTTAAGTAAATAATAATTTAACGTTACCATGTAAGAAATTAGTAGCTGCTTCACAAGGTTTTTTTTACAAAAAAAAATCGCTAGTCCCAGTATTACGTAGATTAAGAATTACGAATTCCCGATAAAAAAATGCAAGCAAAAAAAAATAAAAGGATGTAAGAAATTTCGAAAAATATTAAATTAAAAAAATAGACTTTAGCTCTTTATCGGGATTATATTTCTGTAATTTGCCTCAATTATTACGAAACGACATGAATGATTTTTTATTATTAGCATTAAATCTGAATGAACGAAAACTGACTGAAGACTTACAAATTTGTTTAGGGTATAACTGGCATAAGCATTTTAATACCAATGATTATTCTGGAAGCTGGACTGTTATTGCCCTACGTTCCCAATCAGGAGACTCAAATGATATTTTAGCAAATGACACAGGCCTCTCATTTAAAGACACAGCACTACTGGAACAATGTCATTATTTCAAAGAAATACTTGAGCAAATGTTATTTGAAAAAGAAACAATTAGATTGTTGCGATTACAACCTAACAGCATTATTAAAAAACACCGTGACATAGGGCTTGCTTACCGATTCGGTTGTTTTAGATTGCATATACCAATTGTTACAGATACTTTGGTAGAGTTTATGATCGGAGAAAATAACGTTGCTATGAAAAAAGGTGAATGTTGGTATGCAGATTTTGATCTTCCTCATAGTGTTAATAATAATAGTGAACACGAACGGATTCATTTAGTCATTGATGGGAAAAGAAATGCATGGACGGATGAATTATTTGTTAGGGCGGGATATGATTTTGAAGCAGAAAAAAAACATAGTGATTATTCTATTGAAACAAAAAAACAAATGATTAATCAATTACGTTTAATAAAAACTATTACAGCCGATGAAATGATTAAAAAATTAGAAACAGAAATAATGGAGACAACCCGTATTCAAAAAAATGAAAATTAATGAGCATCCTTTAAAAGGTTGGATGCCTTATAAACTAGTTATTGAGCACAATATACCATTGGTTCATTGGTTATATGGTTCTGATACTGCATTTAATCGCCCTTTTTTTGAAAACAGTATTTCGCAATGTAAAAGCCATAAGTATAATTCATCTGGTTTTAAATGTATGAGTATTTTAGAAGATATGGTAGAGTGGTCATATACGCTTCCTGAAATATTACCTATAAATTTGATTTTTCATATTTCGAGATGTGGATCTACCATACTTTCGCAATTAATTGGGCTTAATTCCAAATATATAGTATTGGCATAAGTCCCATTCTTTGATAAATTATTACGACTTGCTTATAAGTTAAATTTGATTAACAATGAATCCCAAAGCAATTATTTACAGGCGGCTATAAAGTTTATCGAACAAAATAAAAATGCCAATAAACAAAGACTTTTTATAAAAACAGACAATTGCATATTTTAAAAAAAAACATTTCGTCAATTATTTCCTACCGCACCTGTTATTTTATTATTTCGTTCACCAGATGAATTAATATACTCTCATCAGAAATTGTACGGTATGCAAGCAATGCCCAGATTGATTGACCCAGAAATATTTGGGTTTAAGCAAAAAAAATTACTGAGCTAAACCTAGATGCATATATGACAAAAGTTTTAGAAAAATATATGAGCCTATTTGAAGACTAGCAAAAGAAGATGAATTGAGTTTGCTTATAAATTATGGTTCGCAAGTAATGAATATGATGGTCAAGTTGCAAAACATATAAACATAAACTGGACCGAGGACCATCTATCTGAAATGTATAAGCGTAGTAAATTTCATTCTAAGAATCCTCAACTAAGTTTTAAGAAAGAACTACAAAAAGAGAAACTGCCAGAGTATTTAGAAAATGTAATGAAAATATACGACCGTCTGATTGAAAAACGAAATACCCTCCAAAATTAGGTTAAACATCAGCCCACATGCGCAGCAAGTTACTCCACGTTTGCAATACTGATTGCGTTTCTACTGATTGGGGATCTTTAGCTGCCAACACATTATGTGTATGCTTTAGTTCAGATAACAATAAACGTTTTTCCATTGAGCGAACAGAACATTGTATCCAACTAACAGCTGCCAGCCTAACGCCAGAAGTTACTTCGTTTACACAATGTACATATTGGCAAGGATAAACAACGGCATCGCCCATAGATGGTTTGTAGAATATTTCACCCGCATCAGTTTTTATAACGAGTTCCCCGCCCTCATAGGTCGAAGGGTCGCTTAAAAAAATAGTCATTGCCAAATCTGTGCGAACGGGAGGCGAACCCATAATGGGGCTATCCACATGCCAACCATAACCCATGTTTTTTTCATAACGACTAAAAAGAAAAGGATAAACACGAGAAGGATACAAATCAGTTTGAAATTTTTGTTCATTCATTAAACTCATTCCTATAATTTGCTGTAACTGTGGCATTACTTCCTGATTATTCATGTCAGCCTGTAAATTACGCTTCACTTCGCGGGCAGCATCAGTGGCAGTTAATTTCCCATCTGTAAATGGAATTTTTTCAAGCAGTTGATGAATAGAATTGAGTGCATTTGGATTAACTAATCCTTTCAGGTGATGAATATATTGTATCTGATTCATAATTATTTATTTCTAATAGCAATAATTTATATAACTAAATGTAATTCATTTTTATTAATGACATTTTCTTTATTTAATCTCTTAACCATTTAATCATCTTAGGGAAACCATTCCCACCACTATTATCAGAGGTTAAACCCATCCATACTAATAAAGGCAAGCCAATATATGTTTTTTGTGCATAATTACTAAGTAACCATTCACTTTGTCCTTTATATCCATCTTCATGAAATACAATTTCGGGATTAATATTCATGTAAGTACAGGCAGCATAACTCCATAACATTGCAGCTAGTTCTTCGCCCTCAGTTCCTGGTCTATTATTTACAACATTATCACTCAACATCGCTCTTTCATTTTTAGGGCATACTGCTATATGTCCAGCTTCGTGGAGTATATCTCCAGGATATAACAATCTCTGCTTATCTATAATCAAACATCCAGCTTCAATTTTTAATCCAGGTAAAAAAGAATGTTCGTGAATTTCTTTTTCAATAACAACAATTCCTTGATCGTTCAAAAATTCATAAATTAATTTTATCACTAAATCATTATCAGTTGCAACTTTCATCATTCCTATTCTTTTAATTCAATAAATTATATTGTATACATCAAGCAAATATAAATTCTTTTACACCTCGTTAACTAATTCTAAGATTAAAAAATAAATAAATCTTGACTTTGGAGTAAAAAGAATATTGTTAATAAATATTTATTTATCAAATTATTAAACAATATCAAGGGAAAGAAAAAGCGATATGTAAGATTTTTTCATTTTATGTAAACTATTGAAAATACGAGGATGGACACGAATATGAATTATACTTAATTTGGCTTTATAAATATTTTTTTTGAGGATAAATCCAAAAAAACAAATTAATCAAAAGCTATGATAAAAAAAGACTATAAAACCAAAACGCTATTAGCTACACTACCGCTTGCTCTAATCCTGATTTTCCAAAACTGCCAAACGGACCATGGCAAAACAGATGAAATCATAAACGAAGAAATTATTCTCGATAAAAACACATTTGCCAATGCTTATCATCCTCCAAAGGCAAGAAGCTTTCCATCCAAAAAAGAAGTTATAAACGAATGGATCAAAAATGGAGACGAAACTAAAATGCGTGCTCATGCTTGGGACATCTGGGAATCAATTAATACAAAAGCGCCTAACGGTTTGCCTATTTGGGAAAATTGGTTTTCAGGTTATGAATTATTTGTTGCTGCCAATTCATTAGAAGCAAGAGAAACCATAAGAGATTTTGAAAATCCTGCACAATTTTTTCACGCAGGGCATGCAAAGTCCATTCCAATAGCACCAAACGAGAGGCCGACCTCTTTCAATAAATTTTCGCCAAACCTTGCACGTTTTATATATGATCATCGATTTAATGATTCACTTAATTTAGTAAAGATTAATAATGCATTTACAAAAAATAATACCCCTGTAGTTGATAGACAAATTTCTACTTCTAAAGATAGTACTGATGAATTTTCCTTTGCATTAAAGCCAGTGTTTCAATTTATTAGCGAAGATAAAGCATCTGCCATTCCCTTTTGGGCAGGTATTTCAGCGCAAACAACTAATAACCTCACCAATCCTGCACCCGATACTTGGAGACAATGTGTTGTTGTCGATCCAACTGGCAAATACAAACCTGGCTCAACCGTTGTAATGTCTTGCAACGGAGAAATACCAAAGCCATGGCCCGTTGTATCACTTAATGAATTTTATAGCATAAAAATTACACAAGCACAAGCTGATTCGTTTAGCGTTTTTGCTGAACAGTCGGGTGATGATGTAGGAGCAAATAATAACTCTGATACAACATCAGTAAAAGATATGGTAAAAGCAGGCAATATTGCCATACTAACAGCTATGCATGTTACAGGAAAAGAAATTCCTAATTGGACTTGGCAAACTTTCTGGTGGAGTCCTGATACACAAAATCCAGTTTTCGGAAAAGACAGACCAAAAAGCATAAAAAAACCTTGGAATAATTATAACATGAGAACAGCCTATTATATGACTGCTCCTGGAACTATTCAACAACCAGGTGAACCAAATATACAATTTAACCCTTATTTAGAAACTAACTTGTTTGGCACATTAACGCATGAAGTGGGTTCAAAAGATACTATTAGATGGTTTGGCGTATTTTCCAATTGCATGAGTTGCCATCGCATGGCTGCTTTTGGCCCTTCAACATATATACCAAATGGTTATATCAATGCTGCTGACACAGCTTTATTTAAAGCAAATACAAAAACAGATTTTCTTTGGTCAATTCCAACAAGAGCAACTATCAAAAAATAAACTATAAATATAATACCATGAAAAAACAATTAGCACTTATAGCAGTCTGCGCACTTACTACTACACTTTGGAGATGCGGTAGCTCTGATGATAAACCTGAAGTAAAAACATTAACCACGGAAGAAACAACTCCTTCTGAATTTAATATCAATTTCACTTTTTACCCTCCTAGTGATTTAGATAGTAATGCGACGCCACAACAACTGATTGAATTTGCGTGGGAAGAATTTTTTGCATTGAATTGGAAATCATCTTATAGTAAAGATCATCTTCGCGATCATCCTGACACAACATGGAACTTTGGAAGCGACACATTACCTTTTCCAGATACTCTTGTTTGGGAAACTTATGCCCACCGATCAGAATTAAGACCTTACTCAAATAATATGCAAGTTTTCGACGCGCCACCTCATTATAGCTACGGAGTGCCGTTATCAGCTTATCCTGGATCAAATGCCAGTTTCTCATTATTTGACGTACTAGATGAAAACAATGAAATTGGTTCGTGTGATATGTATGCGCACACAGATGTTTACAATAAACAATACGAAGTATTGTATCAGGCAAAAGTAAACAGAGATGAGTACAATTACATTTATTCGCATTATCCAAAAAAAGCAGCGCTTGATTCTGCACGTCTATATACTCAACGCATGATTGCTAAAAACAACTACTATTATCCTGGAGTTACAAATTCATGTAATTGTCCTGAGAATTATAAAGGCGTTTCATTACCATGTGGTAATAAAAAAGCAGGGCGTATAGGTGCTATGGAAGTAAAAACGGCATGGCGAGAGTTAACACCCAAAGATGACGCAACAAAATTTTTAACACGTACAGTAGTCTATTTTCAAAAACAAAATAACAAAGTGTATTATAACAATAAAACCTATGCTCTGATTGGGTTACACATAATACATAAAACTACAAACTATGAAGATTTTGTATTTGCTACTTGGGAACACGTAGGAGTTGAAAAAGACGCCATGGGCTACCAATTATTATCGGATGTAACAGGACAAGATTCGGGAACTCTAGTGAAATCATTTTCGAGATTACATCCTGTAACTCCATTAGCAGATAGCTCAACAAGTTATGTGCACAGGAAATTAAGAAATATGAATCCCAATTCTATTTGGTTAAACTATCGATTAATTGGCGTGCAGGCTACTCCAACTAACGATACCACTTCGTTCAATTTCTTCCTTGCAAATTATGTTGTAGAATCAGATCCAACTTTAAATGATTTTCATGGAAGCGGGATTGGCCATCCGCATGATGGCTTGCCAAATACACTTTATCGCGGAGCAAAATTAACGATGGGTGGTTGTCAGGGCTGTCATGGCGTAGCACAAATTACATTAGGAACTGACTTTTCATTTTTATTAGACACGGTCGGTAAACCGATTTATTCGCCTGATTTAAGAGGAGACCAAATAAATAAACTACAGAGGTTAATACGAGCTACAAGAAAAAAATAATAGAGTACATGCGATTCTATATATGTGCGGGAATATCAAAAAGTTTAGGTTTTGATATTTCTGCACATTATTTTTTAATAAAATATAACATCAGCGGAAGCCTGAAAAGCTGTTAATAGAGTAAGGAGGAATATAAACTTATCATATATGAAAAAAAAACTATTACCAATAATTGCGATTACTACTGCTATTATAATGCATCAATCATGTGAAAGCTGCGAAACGAAAAAACAAGACGAACAACATACTTCAACAACGACCTCGTCTGACATCAAACCTGATCCAAAATGTGCAAATGCCCCCGCTAGTTGGTTTACCGAAACTACAACTGCTGCCCCTGATGATTATGGTCCTTTTGTAGATTCTTCTACTACCAGTGATTGTGATTTTCATTTATGGTCCTTTCAAAAATTTTTATCTCTAACCCGTTCTCCAGATGCAAAAGCTCCTTTCGAAAATTTACTCCAAGTAAGCAACGACTTGGATTTAATTAAAAGTAATGTATTATCATTAACGGATGTGACGCAGGCTGGAAGTAAAGGTGTTTTGTATGATAAAAACAACCGCGCTATTCATTATGCTATTTATGTAAACAAACAGATGTATGATTTTCAAAAAAAGTATTTAGAGGAATTCAAAAAAAACATCCAACAAAATACAGATACTGTTTTGCATCCGGGAGATACTGTTAATGTAAATACTCTATCTAAATTTGGGTTGGATACATTAACTTATCCGGTGGGTTGCTTTGAAATTAAAACCTCCTGGATACTTGCATCATCACTTAATGCAAATGAGCTTAAAAAATATTATGTAACAAAAGCAAATATCGGTCCGCCAAATGGGGAGATTGCTAATGTTGAAGTGGCTTTATTAGGAATGCATATTGTTGGAAGGGTAGCTAATCATCCTGAACTGGTATGGGCGACTTTTGAACATGATTCATTAGCGCCAAATTATGATTGGTCAACCGGAAAAGACACAACCACTAAAATAGTGAGTAATGCAAATTTTCTGTTTTATAATGCAGACACACCGGTTAATGGTTGCCCTATGAATAATAAACCGGGCAGTCCGGCTAAGTTCACAAACGTATTTAATATGTTTACATTAGGAATGTCTGAGTCATTTGTTAGTAATTTTGCACCTTCTCATAGAGATTCTGCAAATAATGCTAACATCGTGGCTCTAAATAAAAGTGTGAGGGCTCAATTACAAAGTAAAAATGAAATATGGAGCCATTATTTTTATAAAGGAGCATTGTGGCTGGACGATCCTACACCAGCAACAAATTTTGTTCCTGGGAATGATTCGTTGGGCAGTATATATAATCCTTATTTGAGAGGCTCCAGAGCTATTTCTAATATTACGATGGAAACATATACTCAGGTTAATTTTTCAGGGAATTATGCAACAGGTTCTATTAATTGTTTTGCCTGTCATGCTACAGTAGATTTTAAAAATGACACTACCAGAGGGGTAAATTATAATATGGCTTTAAGTCATTTATTTATTAATGCCTTGATACACAAATTCCATCCTAAAGCTCCAAAAACAGAATAAATAATTATAAAATAGTTTGCCGCAATTTGTGGCAAACTATTTTATTTTATAGGCATTTACAATTTTATTGTTTCCAATAATTTGTGCCGATATGTTTTTAATACCTTGTGAAATACTGAATTGTAAAATTGGCGAATTTATACGCGTTGGGTATTACTAATATCTTAGTTCGAGCATACTCGGGAATTAAACTGACAACAACAATCCCTTTTCGCTACCTGCGAAAAAATGTACTCTTTTAGTTTAAATGCCTCTAAAAACAATATCTCATTTGCAATAGCGTTATATAATTTATACTTTAGTATCAATGAATATCTATTCGCGAAAACAACAATGGAAATGGGCTTTATTTGTAGTGGCAATTATTATTGTATTTACCTCTTTATGGTACACAAATAAATTAGTAAATAGTATTAAAAGTGATGAGGAAAAAAAAGTAAGATTATGGGCAGAAGCCGTTCAAAAAAAAGCCGGGCTTGTAAAATTTACTAATGACTTATTTCAAAAATTACAAACCGAAGAACGTAAAAAAGCAGAGCTTTACGCCTTAGCAACGAAGCAATTAAGTTCGGATGTATTTACTGTTTCGGAATTTGTATTAAAAGTATTACAAGATAATACAACTGTACCGGTAATATTAACCGACGATAACGACAACATTACCGCAAGCAGAAACTTAGATTCGGCAATTGAAAATAATAAAGAGGCTTTACAAAAAGAATTAGTAAACATGAAAGCCATGTACGAACCCGTGGTAATTGATGTTTATCGTGGTAAGAAAAATTATTTATATCATAAAGACAGTCGATTGTTTTCGGATATTAAAGTGGTGTTTGATAGTTTAATAAAGTCTTTTATTTCCGATGTAGCCATTAATAGCGCCGCTGTTCCTGTAATTTATACTGATTCTTCTAAAACAACAGTGATTGCGGTTGGTAATATTGATTCCTTAAAAATTAGTACACCCGAAAAATTAGCTACAACTATTCAATTAATGGAATTGCAAAATACACCCATCATGATTGATTTAGGGGAAGGCTCTAAGAATTATATTTTTTATGAGCAATCACCTTTGCTAACTCAATTACAATATTATCCTTATGTGCAGTTTGGCGTGATAGGAATCTTTTTATTAATAGCCTATATCTTATTTAGTGTGTCGCGTAAGGCAGAGCAGGATCAGGTATGGGTTGGTATGAGTAAAGAGACTGCTCATCAATTAGGAACACCTTTGTCATCTTTAATGGCATGGACAGATTACTTGCGTGCAAATGGAACAGATGAAGGTATTGTCAACGAAATGAATCGCGATGTGATGCGTTTAAATATGATCACTGAACGTTTTTCTAAAATTGGCTCACAACCTACTTTGCAGGATGAAGACATTTGCTTAGTAGTAAAAAATGCTATGGATTATTTAAAGCAGCGCACATCCAAAAATGTAAATTATATTTTAGAAATTCCGGAAACCGAAATTCATGCACAACTTTCTGTACCTTTATTTGAATGGGTTATCGAAAATCTTTGTAAAAATGCAGTGGATGCTATGGATGGTAAAGGCGAATTTAAAGTAACCATTATTGATATACCTGAGGGCGTTGCTATTGATTTAGCCGACACTGGAAAAGGAATTCCAAAATCGAAACATAAATCTGTTTTTAAACCCGGTTACACTACCAAAAAACGTGGTTGGGGCTTAGGTTTATCCTTGTGTAAACGCATCATTGAAAATTACCATAACGGTAAAATATTTGTGTTACATAGCGAAGAAGGAAAAGGAACTACTTTTAGAATTATTTTAAAAAGAGGATAGATTTTAGTTGAAACAAATGGATGATTTGATCAACCTTAAATAAAAAACCATCCGTTAACTAGCGGATGGTTTTTTGTTTATATGATTCAGGTTATATTATTTCTTTTCAAAAAGAATAAACTCAACTCTTCTGTTTACTTCATGTTCAGTATCTTCACATGTAACACCTTCGGTGCATTGGTTTAAAATAAATGTTTCACCCTTACCATTTACCTGCTCAATCTGGCTGGATTTTACACCTTTAGAAATTAAGTAATCTTTTACTTCTTTAGCACGTTTTTTAGATAATGGGAGGTTATGCGCTTCGCTGCCTCTGCTATCAGCAAAACCATATATCAAAACGGATATTTCAGGATGTTTAGCTAACACGTCAACATTTGTTTTTAAAATATCAACAGCATCTTTTCTGAGGTTTGATTTATTTAAGTTAAAGTGTACAGGAGTTAAATTAAATCCTAAAGCGGCAATTTTTGATTTTGATAAATAGGCTAAAATTAATTTATCATCATATGGGTTTTTTCCTGATTCCTCTGCTACTGTAGCAATTATTTCCTCTTTAGGCTTTTGATATTTGATGAAATTACAT
The DNA here is from genome assembly GCA_016787365.1 of Bacteroidia bacterium. GTDB lineage: Bacteria > Bacteroidota > Bacteroidia > B-17B0 > Aurantibacillaceae > UBA4416. The sequence continues at coordinate 649 of JAEUTR010000111.1, read as the reverse complement.
AGTACAATTGGTTCAATACAGGTATCACAACCTGCAATTACTTTTACGTAAACGGAATCCCCTGTTTCTGTATTTGAAACATTCTGAGAAATTTGAGAGGCATCGTTTGGTAATTTTGTTTGATTAAATGTCCATTGATACGCAATAGCTTTTATAGATTGGGAAAGGGTAGAAGTGAAATTTACTAGATGTGTTTTTTCATCCACTAATTTTGATTCAATACTTAGTAATGAGTTTGTTTTTTCTGTACATTCCTTTTTAAATTTATCCAGATATGTAATTTTGTATATATCCATATCGCCAAAGCCCCCACTTCTATATGAAGAGAAATAACTATTAGTTTCATCAACGGTATGAACTAAAAAAATATCATCTCCGGATGAATTAACTGGTGTGTTTAAATTTTCAGGAACAGACCATTGCCCGTTAATCAACTTACTTTTATAAATGTCGTAATTTCCATACCCGGGATGTCCTTTTGATGCAAAATATAATGTTTGTCCATCAGCAGATAAAAATGGTGCGTCTTCATCAAAAGGAGTATTAATGATATTTCCTAAATTTTCAGGAGCTCCCCATTCGCCATCAGCACCTTTTGTAGATTGATAAATATCTAAACCACCGCTACCTCTTTTATCTTCGCTGGTAA
>JAEUTR010000107.1 GCA_016787365.1 Bacteroidia bacterium | reverse complement strand
AGCATACATGGGGATCCTGTTTACTATAATAAAAAATAAAAAAGCTCCCTGAAAAATTCAGGGAGCTTTTTATGATTATACAATCCATTAACTATGTATTGTTAATACAGGAATAGGACTATTAAAAGCGACTTCTCTTGTTGTACTAGGGTATAGTAAGTTGTGCATAAATGAATGTTTCTTTTGTTCTAAAACAATAACATCCACATCATGCATTTTAATAAAATCCAACAAGGCAGTACTGGCTCTGTCTTCTGATAAAATAAATGTTTTGTGATTAGTGTTTTCTAATTTCTGCTCCACAAATAAATCTGTTTCTGATTCAACTTCATCTATTAAATGATTATCCGGAATAACATGTAAAACACTTAAATTAGCGTTAAACATTGATGCTATATTTTTAATTTGAATTAAGCCCGTTTGTTCAGTAATATGCACATCGTATTCACTTGCATAGGCTATATTTTTAATTTCAGTATATGAACATGTTTTAGGAATTATAAATACCGGAATCTTACTTTCTCTGGAAACTGTAATTGCATTGCTTCCAATAAAAACCTGTCCTAGCTTGGTTTCATGTCCTGTAATACCCATTATCAATAAATCAATATTTTTATTAGAAATATAGCTTTCAATAACGGTTTTTAATTCTCCGGTTTCAACATAACAACTCACACTGCCCAAAAGGACATTATCCTTTTTTAAAAAATCGGCTTTTTCCTGAAGTTTCTCCAAACTAAACTCAACACTATCATTAATGGGATAAGCCACTATATTATATTCATTGTTATAAACAGGAATTGAATTAACATGAATTAATACAATATCGGCAGATAAAACATTAGCGATATTAACCGCATATAAAAGAGCATTATCAGATGTTTCCGAAAAATCTATTGGCACTAAAATAGTATTCATGGTTTTAGTATTTTATACAAAGCTAATTAAAAGTATATAATAAATGGATTAATTACTGTCAGAGATAATTATGAGATATATCACTTATAAAATGATGTAATTGATTATATTTGTTTTTATGCAAGTAAAATTTATAGGTGCTACAGAAACTGTGACGGGTAGCAAACATTTAATAACAACCGATAAAGGATTTAACGTTTTATTGGATTGTGGATTATATCAAGGAATGGGAAAAGAAACAGATACCTTGAATCGCCATTTAGGAATAAATCCATCTGAAATTGATGTGGTCATATTATCTCATGCCCATATTGATCATTCAGGCAATTTACCATTATTGGTGAAAGAAGGATTCTTAGGATCTATTTATTGTACGCCTCCGACTTTAGAGGTAGTTGAAATATTATTATTAGATAGTGCAAAAATTCACGAATACGATATTGAATACGTCAATAAAAAACGTGAACAAAGAGGCGAAGATCCTATAAAGCCACTATATACAGTTAAAGATGCTGAACGCTGTTTAAAACATTTTAAGACTGTGCCTTATCATGCTGATTTTCATTTAAACAGTGAAGTGTCATTTAATTTTACGGATGCGGGACATATTTTAGGAAGTGCGGCGGTTAATTTAACCTTAAAGCATGAAAATGATAAGGTAACACATTTAACTTTCACCGGTGATGTAGGTAAGTATAACGATATGTTACTAAAAGATCCTGAGACTTTTCCTCAGGCCGATTATATTATTTGTGAGTCTACTTATGGAGACAGACTTCATGAATTAGATATTGATGCTGAATTACATTTATTGAATGTTGTAAGAAATACCTGTGTCGAAAAGAAAGGTAAATTAATCATTCCTGCTTTTAGTTTAGGAAGAACCCAAGAAGTTGTATTTATTTTAGACAAACTAAAAAACAAAAAACTTTTGCCAAACATTAAAGTATATGTGGATAGTCCTCTATCCACTAATATTACTGATATTATGCGAGAGAATGTAGATTGTTTTAATGAGCGACTACAAGAATACATTAAAACCGATGCTGATCCTTTTGGATTTAGTAACTTAAAGTATATTAGAGAGAAAGAAGAATCCATAGCTTTAAATAGTAGCCAAGAGCCATGTATTATTATTTCGGCATCGGGAATGATGGACGCCGGCAGAATTAAACATCATTTAGCTAACAATATTTCGGATGCAAAAAACACCATTCTCGTAGTTGGTTATTGCTCCCCTAACTCTTTAGGTGGCAAAATCAAGGCAAAAGAAAAGGAAGTTAAAATTTTTGGTCAGTTTCATGAAGTCAATGCAGATGTTGAAATTATTGATTCCTACAGCGCTCATGCGGATTATAAAGAATTGATTCGATTTTTATCTTGTCAGGATAAAACAAAAATTAAAAAATTATTTTTAGTTCATGGCGATCCTGAAGCTAAAATATCCTTTAAAGAAAAATTAGTAGCCGAAGGTTACAAAGAAGTTGTAATCCCAAATAAATCAGAAACATTTGTTTTGGACTAAAAATCATTAAAAAACAAATCAAATATTTCATTTTCAATGATTTAAATAAAATTTCATGTAAGAAAGTTATAAAAACTAAGAATTCTCAGGTTAAAAACTGACTTTTATCAGTTTTGTTAAGAACTCTACTCCTAACTTTGGTAGTTGTTTTTATAAAAATGAATACCTTGGGAAAAACTAATACACTTATCATGGAAAGCTTAAATGCTTTATTTGAGTATACAACCGAGGGTATCATCATTGCAAATCAGTCGGGTACAATTATTCGTGCTAACCCAAGTTCAGAAAAATTATTTGGCTATGAAACCGGAGAATTACTCAATCAAAAAATTGAAATTTTAGTTCCTAATAAGTTCTCACATTCACACGAAAAACATCGCGAAGGCTATAATAAAAATCCACACCCACGATCAATGGGTAAAGGATTGGATTTGTATGGAAAAAAGAAAAACGGAACTGAATTTCCTGTTGAAATTAGTTTAAGTCATTATAAAACAAACGACGGAATGTTTGTGATTGCTTTTATTATTGATAGAACCGAGAGAAAAGAAGCGGAAGAAAGAATTAAAAGAGTGAATGCAGAACTTGAATTAAAAGTTGAAGAGCGTACAAAAATATTAAAAGAAACTTTGCATGAACTGGAAGCCTCTAAAGATGAGTTAAGCATGGCTTTAGAGAAAGAAAAAGAATTAAATGACATGAAGTCGCGTTTTGTAACCATGGCCTCTCATGAATTCAGAACTCCTTTAAGCACCATTCTTTCATCTGCATCATTAATTGGTAAATATAAAAATACCGAAGACGAAGACAAGCGACATAAACATGTAAATAGAATAAAGTCGGCAGTTACAAATATGACCCTAATTCTAAATGATTTTTTATCAGCCGGAAAACTGGAAGAAGGTAAAATTAATGTGAATCTTGTAACTATTGATATCCCTGTATACATTAATGAAAGCTTAAATGAATTAAGTAATTTTTTAAAAAATGGACAGGTTATAAATTATAATCATCAGGGCAATAGTAATTTTGTTTGCGATAAACAGTTTTTAAAAAATATGGTTATCAATTTGGTTTCAAATGCCAGTAAATTTTCCTCTGAAAATAAATCAATAGAAATCATTACTGTAAATTCTAACAATGAACTTCAACTAATAGTAAAAGATAATGGCATGGGAATACCTGCAGATGAACAAAAAAATCTGTTTGAAAGATTCTTCCGTGCTAAAAACGCTTCTAATATTCAGGGTACCGGATTAGGACTAAGTATCGTAGCTAAATATGTAGAAGTTTTAAACGGCAGCATAAAATTTGAAAGCGAATTAAATTCAGGAACTACTTTTTATATCCATTTACCATTACAAGATGAAAACAATACTTTTAATTGAAGATAATACAGAGGTTAGAGAAAACACCGCTGAAATTTTAGAACTAGCCAGCTATTCTGTTTTACAAGCAGAAAACGGAAAAGCCGGTGTTGAAATTGCTAATGACAATCATATTGATTTAATTATTTGCGACATTATGATGCCTGTATTAGATGGCTATGGCGTTATTCATCTATTAAGTAAAAACCCTAAAACCGCATCTATTCCCTTTATTTTTTTAACAGCAAAATCAGAAAGGGGTGATTTTAGAAAAGGGATGGAAATGGGCGCTGATGATTATATCACCCAACCATTTGATGATATTGAATTATTAAAAGCAGTTGAAAGCCGTTTAAAAAAATCTGAATTATTAAAAGCAGATTATTCGAGAGATGAAGCGGGTATTAATTCATTTTTAGATGAAGCCAAATCTTTGGAAGAATTAAAGCATCTGAGTGATTCGGCAAAAGTAAAAACATATAAAAAGAAAGAATTAATTTACACCGAAGGAAACAACCCTAACTACCTATATTTACTACAAA
>JAEUTR010000082.1 GCA_016787365.1 Bacteroidia bacterium | reverse complement strand
TTCATTTAATTGTTCCACCAGGCTTTGATGGTTATATATTTTAGCTAACATATAATCTACCTGCTCCTGCCCTACTATGCTAACATAGTGTTCGTTCCAAATAATTTGAGCCAATGTTGCAATAGTATCTAAATCTTTTTCCTGAGCTATCCTTAAATGTATCATCAAACAAGTAATTATGTATCTTTGTATTTTAAAATAAGTAATTGAAACCGAATATACAGCAAAAAATATCAATCAAAAACCGTAGAGCAAGTTTTGATTACAGTTTTATTGAAAAATATACTGCAGGCATTGTTTTATTGGGTACTGAAATTAAATCTATCAGAGAAGGAAAAGCCTCTTTAGTAGATAGTTTTTGCTATTTCAGAAATGGCGAGTTATTTATAAAAAGCCTGAACATTAGTATTTATACCGAAGGAAATTTATATAACCACGAACCAACACGAGAACGAAAATTATTATTGAATCGTCAAGAATTAAACAAATTGCAAAAAAAAATGATGGATAAAGGCTTAACCATTATTCCAACTCTTTTATTTACTTCCGATAGCGGTTATGCCAAAGTAGAAATAGCTGTTGCAAAAGGGAAGAAACTTTACGACAAGCGAGATGATTTAAAGACAAAAGATTTGAATAGAGAAATGGATAGAAAATTTAAATAATTAACATCCTTTAATATAACTAACGAAACAAAAAAATTAACTATTACGTTATAATACCATTATGAAAAAACTATTTTTTTTAGCATCATTGGTTAGCTTAGCCTGTATTTCATGCAAATCAAAAAAAGAAGCCGTGAAGTCTGCTGATAATAAGCCAACCACCGTTCAAAACACATCCGATTCGACAGTTAAATACAGAATTATCCTGTCTTTTACCAGTAAGGCCTCTGGACCGGATGAAGAAAAAAGAAAACAAATCATGGCTTATATTGAATCGCATCCTAAAAAACCTGCCTATTCAGTTACTCTGTGGGGACGAGAAGGTGAATTTGATTATAATCTTACGTTGTCGGAACTTAAATCAAAAAAAGAGGAAGATAAATTTATTGAAGACATTAAAAGAATTATAGGCGGGTCTGATATGGTTCATATTACTGAGAACAGCGAAAAACTTCATCAGATACGATAGTACAATATGATTTTAATCATATTTGTAATATATAATGCCGGATTATTCGCTTATTTTTCAACAAAAAATAAGTTTTCACCTTTAAATTGTGGAAAATCGAGCCAAAATCAGCTCGATTTTTTTTGTATTTTTGCAGCCTAACTAAATTTTAAATTCTTTTTATAATGAACGAAATTGGATTAAAAGCACAAGATGCTTCTGTTGCCCAATTAGGCTTATCTAATGTTGAAATGGCTTATTGGAATTTGCATCCATCTGAACTAGTTGAAGAAACTATTATACGTGGACAAGGTGTATTAACTGATGTTGGTGCTTTAGCTATTGATACAGGAGAATTTACAGGACGCTCTCCTAAAGATAAATTTGTGGTTTATGATGAAAACACGAAAGACAGTGTTTGGTGGGGAGATGTAAATAACCGTTTTGAATCTGATAAATTTGACGCTTTACATAACCGTATGTTAGCCTATTTAGGTAAAAAAGAAGTTTGGATAAGAGATGCTTATGCATGTGCAGATCCATCTTTTAGAATTAACATTCGTGTGGTAAACGAAACTCCTTGGAGTAATTTATTTTCATACAATTTATTTTTACGCCCTACTGCTGATGAAATTAAAACCTTTAAGCATGATTGGGTTATTTTAAATGCACCGGGTTTTATGGCCGATCCAAAAATTGATGGAACTCGCCAACATAACTTTGCAATTATCAACTTTACTAAAAAAACCATTTTAATTGGTGGAACTGGTTATACAGGAGAAATTAAAAAATCAATTTTTGCCGTATTAAACTATATTTTACCACACGAGAAAAAAGTGCTTTCTATGCACTGCTCTGCTAATATTGGTAAAGATGGTGATACTGCCATTTTCTTTGGTTTGTCAGGAACTGGTAAAACAACTTTATCTGCTGATCCTAACCGTAAATTAATTGGTGATGATGAGCATGGATGGGCTGATAATTCAGTATTTAACTTTGAAGGTGGTTGCTACGCAAAATGTGTTGATTTAACCGCTGAAAAAGAGCCTCAAATTTTTAATGCCATTAAGTTTGGTTCGTTATTAGAAAATATTAATTACTACGAAGGAACAACTACTGTAAATTACGCTGATATTTCTCGTACAGAAAATACTCGTGTAAGTTACCCGGCTAATTATATTGACAATGCTGTAACTCCAGCTGTTGGCGATATTCCGAAAAACATTTTCTTTTTAACGTGTGATGCATTTGGTGTTTTACCTCCAATCTCTAAATTAACAAATGCACAAGCAATGTATAATTTCATTTCCGGTTACACAGCAAAAGTAGCAGGAACTGAAATGGGAATCACTGAACCTACAACTACTTTCTCTGCTTGTTTTGGTAAAGCGTTTTTACCTTTACACCCAACAAAATATGCTGAGTTATTAGGAGAAAAATTAAAAAAACATAATGTAAACGTTTGGTTGTTGAATACCGGATGGGTTGGTGGTTCTTATGGCGTAGGTAGTCGTATCAAGTTATCGTATACACGCGCTTTAATTACTGCAGCTTTAAATGGCGAATTGGATAAAGTAGAATATGGTACAACTCCGTATTTTGGATTAAAGTTCCCTAAAGCTTGTCCTGGAGTTCCAACAGAGATCTTAGAACCTCAAAATGCCTGGAAGGACAAAGATGCGTTTAATCAAACTGCACAAAATTTAGCTGGTCAGTTCATTAAAAACTTTGAACAATATGCCTCAGCTGCAAATGATGAAATAAAATCTGCTGCCCCAAAAGTAGCTCAGGAAGCATAATATATTTGCTATAATATGTAAAAAGGAGGTAGTTTTCACTACCTCCTTTTTTGTTTTTACTAATTATAAAAACTAATTTTTATATCTTCATAAAAATTCACACTAGCCTTCTTTTTTCGTAGTAAAGACAACTGAGAAACAAAATCCATTTCATTAGGATTTAAATCGTCAAAAGAATCTATAACAATAACTCTATTATATTTATTCAAATCAACTGTTACATCACTCCAGGAATTACAGAAAATCACATTTTCGCTAGGCGGAAGTTCCTTTTTTTGAAGTTTAAAGTAATCTTTGTCATAGTAATAGCTAAACAAGGGCTGAATGTCTTTTGTTTTTACAATCATCAAATCATTTTCTTTTTTAATCGCTTTTATAAAAACCATAGCGTTTTTATAATCCATCCCTTTGTCAGTCTTAAAATCTATTTTAAAAACGAAAAACAGAAATATTATACCGGAAATTAATACTCCAAGTAATTTATGTTTAAAAAATGACAAAGAAAAAGAGAGGAATAGTAAAATAAAAGGA
>JAEUTR010000007.1 GCA_016787365.1 Bacteroidia bacterium | reverse complement strand
TTTAATGGGTCAAACTACTTTTCCTGTTAATGGCGCTCCTGATAACGTACATACTCTATATGCATTCACAAATTGTATACTACACGTAAATGCAGATATCACTACCACCAATGCTACCTTACTAGTGCAGGACGGTAAAATTTTAGGGGCAGGTGAAAAATTGGAAATTCCAAAAGGAGCACTTGTAACTGATTTAAAAGGCAAACATATTTATCCTGCATTTATTGATTTATATAGTGATTATGGGATGCCTGAGGTAAAAAGAACCGAGTACCGTGATGCTCCAAAAAAAGGCGCCTATGGCTGGAATCAGGCAATTAAAAGCGAATCAGAAGCCCACAAACTATTTTTACATAATCAGGCAAAAGCCGACGAATTGAGAAAATCAGGATTTGGAGCAGTAGTTACTGTTCAAAAAGACGGAATTGTAAGAGGAAGCGGAGCTTTGGTAAACTTAAATACTTCCAAAGAAAATGAAAGTATTATCAAAGATAGAGCTGCTGCATTTTACTCCTTTAATAAAGGAACTTCTTCTCAGGATTATCCTTCCTCCTTAATGGGTTCCGTAGCTTTACTACGTCAAACGTATTATGATGCTATATGGTATGCTTCGACCGGCTCAGCAACCAATAAGGAATACAACATTAGTTTGGACGCTTTTAATAAATTACAGGAGTTGCCATCTATTTTTGAAGGGAATGATAAATACAATGACTTACGCGGAAAAAAAGTAGGAGATGAGTTTAAGGTAAAATATATTATTAAAGGGGGAGGCAATGAATACCAACGTTTATATGATATTCAAAACACCTATTCTAAATTTATTATTCCTGTCAATTATCCGGATGCCATTGATGTGGAAGATCCTTTTGATGCGGAACAAGCTTCTTTAAGTGATTTAAAACATTGGGAAATGGCACCTGCAAATTTGGCTTTACTTGAAAATAATTACGTGGAGTTTTGTATTACTTCTGCTGATTTAAAAGATAAATCTGTTTTCTTAAAAAATGTGCGAAAAGCTATTGAATACGGATTGTCTGAAAAAACTGCTTTGCGTGCATTAACTTATAATCCGGCTAATTTTATAGGTGTACAGGACAAAATTGGGAGTTTAAAGCAAGGCATGTATGCCAATTTTTTTATCTCGTCTAAATCCATTTTTGAAGAAGATGCTGTGATATATGAAACCTGGAGTAATGGCGAAAAATATATATACACCGATTTATCAACTCCTGATATTAGTGGTTCATACCAATTAACGTATAATAGCAATTCATACAAGTTAACTATAAATCAGGAACAGGAAAAATATACAGGACTGGTTATATTAAAAGACAGTTTAAAAGCAAAAGCTAATGTCACTTTTAAAAATAATTTATTAACCTTAAGTTTTCCTTACGATTCAACATTCACCATTCGTTTATCCGGTAATTATAATGAATCCGCAAAATCATTTATTGGTTCAGGTCAATATACAGATGGTTCTTGGGTTGATTTTAAAATGAGTTATATTTCAGATACCATAAAGCCAAAATCAACTTCTCCAAAACTTAGTCAGAAAATAAATTATGGAAAAATTTACTATCCGTTTGGTGCATACGGAGAACCGGAAGCAGAAAGTAAAGGATTAATTAAAGACACTTGGGCAAAATTTAAAAAACGCTACGATGCGGTTTTAATTAAAAATGCTACCATTTGGACAAACGAAGCGGATTCGATTTTAAAAGACCAGGATATTTATATTGTTGATGGTAAAATTGTTCGTATTGCTCCTAATATTGATGCGCCAAAAACAGCCTTTGCAAAAATTATTGATGCAAAAGGCATGCACTTAACTCCAGGAATTATTGATGAACATTCGCATATTGCCTTGTTTAGTGTAAATGAGGGTGCTGAGTCGAGCAGTGCAGAAGTAAGAATGAGTGATGTAATTAACCCTGACGACATTAATATATATAGGCAGTTAGCTGGAGGAGTTACAACAGCGCAATTATTACACGGCTCAGCAAATCCTATTGGTGGACAAAGTTGTTTAATTAAACTTCGCTGGGGTAAAAATTCAGATGAATTTAAATACGAAAAGGCACCTGGCTTTATCAAATTTGCTTTAGGAGAAAATGTAAAAAATTCAAACGGCTTAAATCCTGATTTAGTGAGATTTCCACAAACAAGAATGGGTGTTGAGCAATTATATTATGACTATTTTACAAGAGCAACCGTTTATAAAAAACAAATGGAAGCCTTTGGAAAATTATCCCCTAAAGAAATTGAAAAAGGAAAAATTGGAGCGCCAAGAAGAGATTTGGATTTGGACGCCCTGGTTGAGATTTTAGATGGTAAACGTTTTATTACTTGCCATAGCTATGTTCAAAGCGAAGTAAATATGTTAATGCATGTAGCAGACAGTATGAAGTTTAAGGTAAATACATTTACTCATATTTTAGAAGGCTATAAAGTAGCCGATAAAATGAAAGCTCACGGAGCTAATGCATCTACTTTTGCCGATTGGTGGGCTTATAAATTGGAAGTAATGGATGCCATTCCTTATAATGCGACAATGTTAACTAAAAGCGGAATCAATACTGCTGTTAATTCGGATGATGCAGAAATGGGAAGGCGTTTAAATCAGGAAGCCGCCAAAGCTATTAAATATGGTGGATTAACAGAGATCCAAGCATTAAAATTAGTAACTCTTAATCCTGCAAAAATGTTACACATTGATGATAAAGTAGGTAGTATTAAAGTTGGAAAAATAGCAGATTTAGTGCTTTGGTCAGATAACCCGTTAAGCATTTATGCTAAAGTAAACACAACCATTATTGACGGACAAATTTATTACGACAAAGACGAAGATGTAAAATTACGCGATGATATTAAAAAAGAACGCGCGCGTATTATTGCGAAATTAATTGTAGAAAAAAACAAAGGCGCTAAGGTTATTAAACCTCAACCTAAAAAACAAAACCATTTTCATTGCGATAGCGAAGAAAGTGGTTGGTAATAAACTTGGTTAAATGGCAGTTCGAGCAATCCAGATAGCTATCGGGACGAAGCGACAAATTTTATTTATCCTAAATACTTAACCAACCATGTTGCTTGCAATGGTTGTTTCCACTTAGTATTTAATTCAGAGAATTGAGTGATGGTGTTATCAAATACTAAAGTGTTGGCAGAAATTGTATTAGCTGCTAATAAGTCTTTTACTTGGGATGATTTAATCACCTCAACCTGATTATTTTGTTCGTAGGCAACAAGCAAGCGGTTTAATAATTCAATAGAAAAAGCTTGTTCTAATTCTTTTATAAAACGTAATTGTTTGTCAATACTGCAACCACTCGCATTATATTTATCTTCGTTTACTTTAAATATCAAAAGACGATTTTGATACAGTTCAAAAGAAGCATCTAAACTCACATCATGCGCTGTCCAACCACTTACAAAAGTTAAACAACGGTTTTTAAAATCTACTAATTGTTCGTTAGATAATTCTTTACTCAATGTATAAATCCAAATACGTTCGTTCATGGTGCTATTATTTATTCGATACTAATTTTTTTACTTATGACTTCTCCATTAGAAACAATAGTTATAAAATATATTCCTTTTTCTAAATTAAGATTGAAATGATTATTTGTGTTTTCTACCTCTTCAACTATTTGACCAATACTATTAATTACTATCATTTTATCAATATTGTATTTTAATCCACTAATTGAAAAATTTCCATTACTAGGATTCGGAAACAAAAGAATGCTTTCATTCATTCTATTATAATCTCTTACTCCTGATAAAACAGAATATCTTTTTGAAAATTCTTCTAAATATTGATTTGCCACAATTGCATCGTGAATAATCAACGTGTTTTCATCATATTCATCGTTTGCTGAGTTTGACCAATTATGAGAACCCGTAACAACAATGGGGTCTGAACTTATATTTACTGCATCAATAATACAAT
>JAEUTR010000703.1 GCA_016787365.1 Bacteroidia bacterium | reverse complement strand
AAAGGTTGTTCTGATAATCCCATCATATATTCTTCCCATAAACCGTTTGGTTCCCCAAACATCATATGCTTTAATAATTTTCATGTCAGTATCTGCCAATAACGAAAATGGCAAATCATATTTTGCAGCAAATTTTTTATGCATTTTTTCATCATCAGCACTCACACCTATAACAACAAAATTTTTCTTAGTAAGGTATTTATGTTCATCTCTTAAACTACAGGCCTCCATAGTACATCCCGGAGTATTATCTTTTGGGTAAAAATAAAGTACAATATTTTTTCCCGACAAATCTGCCGACGAAATTATTTTTCCGGATTGATCTTTTGCAGAGAAAGCAGGAGCCTTATCCCCTACTTTTAAAAAAGTACTATGTCCTACAAATTTTTCTGTTTCAACGTCCCCTTTTTTAGAAGCAACTTTTTCCTTGGTAACCGGAGTTATTTTACTGTTAGTAGTTTTAGTTTTTGCGACTGTTTTTTTGGTTGCGGATGCTTTGCTAGATAAATCTTTAGTCGTAACTGTTTTTGCCATAATACCCTGTTTTTTTGTTTTTACTATGTTAGTAGTTGATTTTGTAGAAACTACCTTTTTAGTAGATAACGAATGAGGGAAGTTTTTGTTTATAATTTTAGTTTTAAAATATTGACACCATTCTGTTAATGGACATTCTCCACATTTTGGGGTTCTGGCAAGGCAAGTGTAACGCCCATGCAAAATAAGCCAATGATGTGCAGTGGCTACATATTGCTCGGGAATATATTTTATTAATTGCTGCTCGCTTTGTAAGGGAGTTTTAGCTTTAGTTAAACCCAGCCTGTTAGATACTCTGAACACATGCGTATCAACAGCCATAGTCGGTTTATCGTAAATAACCGAAGCTACCACATTTGCTGTTTTTCTTCCTACTCCCGGTAATTTAACTAATTGATCAATTTCACTGGGAATAACTCCATTAAAATCTTTTAGTAACATGGCTGCCATGTTTACTAAATGTTTGGCTTTATTGTTAGGATAACTCACACTACGGATATAATTAAAAATAGTATCCGAACTTGCCGCAGCTAATGCTTCTGCAGTTGGGTAATCTCTGAATAATTTAGGAGTTACCTGATTAATGCGTTTATCAGTACATTGCGCCGATAAAATAACTGCTACTATCAATTCAAAAGGATTTGAGTAGTTCAATTCTGTTTCAGCAACCGGAACATGTGTTTTAAAATAATCTATAACGCCTTCGTAACGTTCTTTGAGTGTCATTTTATTAAAATATTTTTTAAATATGGCAATTATAATTTACATATAAGCATGTTATTTATCCTTCACAAATACCATTTATGTATAGTAAACCATATTTTATGTAAAGTTTGTTTTACATTTTGTAAAACTTACTTATATTTGTAAAAAAACAAAAAAGATGATTCCTTATATTTTATTACCACGTTATTTTAAATGGATAGGTATTTTATTATATATATCCGGTATGGCAATTCATGCTATCTATCAACCCGATTTATTAGATGTAACAAATGGATTAGGTTTATTGATTCAGGTATTTATATTGAGTGGCTTGTTATGTATATGCTGCTCAAAAGAAAAATACGAAGATGAGTATATAAAATATTACCGACTAACCTCATTACAATGGGCTGTAATTGTATTTATAGCGTTAAGATTATTTTATAAAACAATGGCATGGTACACTAATGATATTAACTGGGCTCCACATTGGCAGGTAAATTCCATGCTATTAATGTATTTAATATTCTTCTACTATCAGTTATATATCAAAGATTTTTTCATGAATTTATTTAAAAAGGAGGCTTAATCATGAAAAATACCATTAAAGTTGAACGCGCTAAAAAAAACATGACTCAGGAAGATTTAGCTCAAAAATTAAATGTTTCCCGCCAGTCTATCAATGCTATTGAAACCGGGAAATTTGTTCCATCTACTGTTTTGGCTTTAAAAATTGCAAAATATTTTAAAGTAAGTATTCACGATATTTTCGAATTAGAAAAAGAAGATTAATCTTAAAAAAACAAACATTATGAAAAGATATTCTATTGCAATAATTATTATGTTCAATACACTATTTTCCTATGCTCAAAAAACGGGTACTGATAACTATAGTGTAGTAATTGATAAAATTAAATCTACCTACAACAGCAAAGATTATAAAGGATTTTATAATCTTTTATCTCCATATTTTAAATCTCAGCAAAGCGAAAAAGATATGGAATCGTTTTTAAAGGATAATGTTTTTGCATATTTCGGAAACATAACTTCCATTTCATACTTAAATGAAAAAGAGGGCTTTAAACATTATAAAACAGAATGTGAAAAAGGGAATTTAGAATTACTATTAGCATGTAATGAGAAACTTCAAATTGAAGGATTTACTCTTTTACCTTATGAAGAAAAAATTATTACTACAAAAAAGGATTTTTTATCTGATAACAAAAAACAAACAGCACTCGATTTAAAAGTAGATTCTATTGTCTCTCATTTTATGTCAAACCCTACCAATGCTGGATTATCTATCGGTATCATTCAAAATGGAGAAACTCACTTTTACCATTACGGAGAGATAAAAAAAGGATCTCATCAATTACCTTCTGATTCTTCGCTATACGAAATAGGGTCCATCAGTAAAACATTTACAGGTATTCTTTTATCTCAGGCATTAATTGATAAAAAAATAGCATTAAATGATGATATCAGAAAATACCTTCCAAAAGAATGTACCACATTAAATTATAAAGGAAATCCTGTTACCGTAAAGCATCTTGTAACTCATGCATCACGCATTCCACGTATTCCTTCAAATCTTGACCAACAATCAAATTACGATCCGTTAAATCCATATAAAAATTATGATAAAAATATGGTTTACAAATATTTAAGTACGTTAGAATTAGATACAGTACCAGGCTATATTATTGATTATTCTAATACCGGAATGGCTTTATTGGGTATTATTTTAGAAAATGTTTACAAACAATCCTATGCAGAACTATTGGATAAATATATTTCAACTCCTTTAGATATGAAGAAGACATTTGTAAATGTCCCAAATAATCAATTAGTAAATTACGCTACGGGTTATAATGATAAAGGAGAAAAAACTCCTCACTGGGATTTAGGTGATCAGGCAGGTGCCGGTGGTATCAAATCTTCTATTAAAGACATGACTTTATATTTGCAAAAAAACATAAACGATGCTCTACCTGTCATTAAAAAAGCTCACGAATTTCAATTAAAATACAAA
>JAEUTR010000700.1 GCA_016787365.1 Bacteroidia bacterium | reverse complement strand
ACCTTTTTCTCTAAAATAGCAATACGAGTTTCTAAGCCTGGAGTTTGTAAATCTGCGCTTAATCCCCATTTGAAACGAGATAATAAACGTTGTTCAATTCCTTGCATTTCAACCGGAGCTCTATCAGCCGTTAAGATGATTTGTTTTCCTAATTGGTGTAAGTGATTGAAAATATGGAAGAACACATCCTGTGTTTTTTCTTTGCCTGCTAAGTACTGAATATCATCAATAATTAACGTGTCAATCATTTGGTAAAAATGAACGAAATCGTTTTGGTTATTATTTTTGATTGAATCAATAAACTGAGCAATAAATTTTTCTGATTGAACGTAAAGAACTGTTTTGTTTGGAAAGTTCTTTTTAATATCAATACCAATAGCCTGCGCTAAGTGAGTTTTTCCTAAACCAACACCACCATATAATAATAATGGGTTAAATGCAGTTCCTCCTGGTTTTTGAGATACAGCATAACCGGCAGAACGAGCTAAACGGTTACAATCACCTTCTACGAAGTTATCAAAACAATAGTTAGGGTTTAATTGAGACTCAACAGAAACTTTTTTAAGTCCTGGGATAATAAATGGGTTTCTAATCGATCCACTATCAATTGGCATTGAAACTGGATTATTTCTTAAGTTAGTATTAATGTTTGGAACTTTAAGCATCACCGCTTTTTCAGATTTACCTGTTCCGTTATCCATAACAATGCTGTACTCAATTCTTCCTTCAGCACCTAATTCTTTTCTGATTACTTTTTTTATAATGGTAATATAATGTTCTTCTAACCATTCATAAAAAAACTGAGATGGCACTTGAATGTTTAATACGTTGTCTTGAATTTTAATTGCTTTGATTGGTTCAAACCAAGTTGCAAAGTTTTGAGGGCTTACATTATCCTGAATTACTCTTAGGCAATTCTTCCACACTGTTTCAGCTGTCTTTTCCTTCATAGTATTAAATAAGTTATTAAATATGTAGTGTTTAGTATTATTAACAAGTTCGAGTTTGTAAATATATACTGATTATTTAATCTCGCAAGGAAAAAATCGATAAATAATTTCAAAAAATTTTCATTTTGGGCTTGTTTTTTTAAATTTTTCTATTATTTGAATTATATGAAATTTTTTTCTTATTATAGGAGAAATACACATCTAATTTCCCTAACCAAATTCCTGCCCAACCAACTTGCGTTACATAAACTTCTTTACCTATTCTGTTAGCTAGTTTAACAGGATGTTCTAAGAAGGTGTGAGAATGTCCTCCGATAATTAAATCTATATATTCAGTTTGGGGAGCCATGCTCATATCGCTTATTTTTTTATCGTTATAAGAAAAACCTAAATGCGATAATGCAATCACATAGTCACATCCTAAATCCAGTTTTAGTAATTTAGCAGTTGCATTGGCAATTGGAAGTGGATTTTGATAAATCGTGTCTTTATACATTTTTTTATCTACCAATCCTTCTAGTTCAATGCCGTATCCTAGGACTCCAATTTTAATTCCTTGTTTTTCAAATATTTTGTAGGGAGCTATTTTATTATGTAAGCTTGTATTTGAAAAATCATAATTACAATTGATAAATGCAAAATTAGCATGAGGCATTTGTTTAACAATATTATCTATTCCAAGATCAAAATCATGATTGCCAATAGTAGTGGCATCGTATTTCATTAAACTCATTAATTTATATTCTAACTCGCCGCTAAATAAATTAAAGTAAGGTGTACCCTGAAAAATGTCGCCGGCATCTAATAATAAAATATTATCATTTTCCTTTCTTATAGCTTCAATAACAGAC
>JAEUTR010000690.1 GCA_016787365.1 Bacteroidia bacterium | reverse complement strand
TATCTTCGCTGGTAAAAAACAGGATCTTGCCATCTTTACTAACACTGGCATGGTTTTGATAAAAATCCATGTTTACATTTTTAGAAAGCGCTTTCGTGCTTCTATTTTTATTTATATCTTCTTTTACTTCATGTATTTTGTTGTCCTGATATAAGAAAACAGTTTTACCGTCATTAGACGCAGAAATAACAGAAATGTGCTTTTTCTTATAATTAGTTTTAAGAATACTGTTAGCTAAAGAATACGTACTAACGGTTTGAGGCCTGCCATTTACTAGTTTACTGATGTACATATTTTCAAAATACTTATCATCAATTTTACTTCTTTTTTCTTTATCAGAATCTTTTCTGCGAGAGGTAAATAATAATTCATTATTATTAGTAATAACAGGAACATACTCCGACATATCTGTATTTACTTTTGTTCCTATATTGCCAACGTAACTATTTTTATCAAAAATGACATTGTTATTTTTTTGAGCATAATTGCAATCCTCAATACGTTTATTCAAATCATTGATATTATAAGTGTCCTGTTCTTTATCCTGACTAATTTTTACGGATAGTTTGGAAAATAAATTTTTAGATTTTTCGAACTCACCTTTGTGTTGGTAACATTTTGCCAATGCATAAATTAAATCTGGAAAGGTATCGTTTGGGGTTTTAGCATAGGCAGCTTCCAAATAAGGAAGCGCTTCTTCGTATTTTCCCATAAATTCACATAAAACAAACCCTACGCCTAAATTAGCCTCATAGTTTGTTTTGTCAATGGCATGTGCTTTTAAAAAATTTGATTTGGCAACTTCTAATTTATTTTTCTCAACGGCTCTGGCTGCTTTTCTTAGGTAAGAGTTTATTTGTCCGAAGGATGCAGTAAAACAAAAAATAAAAATAATAACAATGCTTTTTTTCATGAAGATGTGATATAATAAATGCTCTGATTAGAGGATAAAATTAATAATTTATTTGGGAAATAAATGCTAAATATAATTTTAACAAAGATGAACAGGTGCTAATGACCCATCAAAGGTTTACTGTCTAATGATTTTGAATCAAGAGCATCCCTTAATCCATTACCAACGAGCATAAATGCTAATACTAAAACCATAATAGCAAGACCGGGAACAAAAGCTAAATAGGCAGCATCTACCAATACGTAACCCCTGTGAGCATTAATCATTTCACCCCATGATGGAGTAGGAGGTTGAGCCCCGATACCTAAAAAGCTTAACCCAGCCTCCGTTAAAATTGCCGCAGCAAAATTGGAAGCAGCAATTACAATTACTGGCCCCATTACATTTGGTAAAATATGACGTATGATAATTCTCATGTTTTTGTAACCTAATGCTCTTCCGGCTTCAACGAATTCTTTTTCTCTGATACTTAATATTTGTCCGCGAATCAAGCGGGCAACATCCACCCACATGGTTAATCCAACTGCTATAAAAACCTGAAGAATGCCTTTTCCTAAAACCAAAGTAATAGCAATTACCAATAACAATGTTGGGATAGACCAAACCACATTAATTAACCACATAATTACATCATCCAACCAACCCCTAAAATAACCGGCTATGGCACCTAACAAAATTCCAATAACTATAGAGATGATAACAGAAATAAATCCAACCGATAAAGATATGCGGGTACCAATCATTAAACGGCTTAATAAATCGCGACCCGCTAAATCCGTTCCTAAAATATATCGCCTGTCTTTTAAATTATTTTCGGTAATTGAATTTTGTAAATCTGTTACATTAAGTTTCAATTTTTCTCCGGAACTCAATTGATAAAATTCAATTTGATTGGTAGCGCTGTCATTTTTTATGGGATAATTATTATTCACGTCATACACAACATCTGCCAGATTATAGGCCACCTTAGTTCCGTTATTATTTGGTTCATTGCCCGTATACTCTTCCACCACAATATCAAACCCTTTAAATGAATATGAATAAGCAGGTATGTATGTATAATCACTTACTTCACCAAAAATCATTTTATTGAACCATCCATTCTTATGGGACTGTTCATTTTTTTTAACCAATAGCATATGAGCTTTAAATCCGGGTTTTTTAATATGTAGTTCCGGCTTTTGATCATTGGCGTAAGGAGAAGAATCCGGAGTTATTAAAAATCCTAGAATTGAAATGGACGTAGCTACTATAATTAAAAACAAGCCAAACATTGCCAGCTTATTACGTTTAAAGCGACGCCATGTTTGAACTGAAAGTGATTCAGAAGTATAATCGGTATGTTGTTTTTTAAATAGCAATTAATTAATTTTTTTTCCTTTCCAATAGGGCTTATAAAATAACGAAGTTATACCAATCAGTAATGTATATATCCAGTATAAACATTCAAAAGGAATAAGCCACCAAATATATTTAATGCGCCCTAAATAATCCGAAGCTAAAAATAGCAACAAAAAATCAAAAACAAACTTTGCAAGGGCAAAAATCGATAAATAAGGGATTATAAATGATTTTTTGAGGATTGCGACTAATAAAGCCAGAAAAATAAGGTTTGCCATTAAAATAATAAAACCCGCAAAGGTATTTAACGGATTTGAATTGATTTTTATTTTTGATGCCCAGCGTACACGTTGATTTATCAGCATAGTAAGCGAAGAGGCAGGAGTTGTTTTTACAATTAATTCGCGTTGCAGTATATAATGTACCGACGAAGGATCTTGTTTTTTAATGGCTTCCATTAAAAAAACATCTTCGCCCGATGAAACAGCTATATGAGTTTGATAACCATTAACAGCTTCAAACGCATGTTTTGTGAATGCTAAATTTGCGCCATTGCACATAAATGGCTTTTGAACACCTGAATAACCGGCTGTAATAGCTGTTAATGCAACGTTTTCAATAATTTGAAAGGTTGATAATAGATCGTTTTGACTGTTGAAATCAACAGCCATAATCAGCATATTGGGAGAACAGGCATTAAAATAATCAGATATAGTACTCAACCAGTTAAAATGTCGGTGAACTACGTCAGCATCGGTTGTTATAATAATTTGGCCTTTGGCAATATCAATGGCATGAGCTAGATTTTTCTTTTTTCCTTGGTGATTTTCCTGCTTAATAAGCTGGTAATTTAAACCGGATTGTTCAAGTACCTCCTTGGCTTTAAGATATGTATGGTCGGTAGAATTATCGTCCACAAAAATTAATTCGAAACGGGTTTTTGGAAAATCTTGTTTGATGATTTCATGTAAAAATTCCTTGATGTTTTTTTCTTCGTTGCGTGCAGAAACAACAATTGAAATAAATAATGAATCGAATTTTTTTGAGCGATGGAAAGAACGGTTTAATTTATTAAATCCAATAATAGCAAGCGTAGTAAAAGTTCCATACGCAATAATAACAAAGGCAAATATGTACAATTCAATTAACACGAGCCGTTTTAAAATCTATTTTTTCCTTTAAAATAATTACATAACCTATTATACTGGGTATAACGACATTGATTATCCAAACAAAAGTTGATGCCAACACTACAATAATAGTGTTATCGCCGGAATTATTAAAAACAAATAATGCTATGGCTGCTCTTATGGCCGGCTCAATAACACTAATCATAGGAATTAAACTGGTTAGCATAAAATAAGCCGCTATGCTCATAAACACTTGTATTATATTATTGTTTGGAGATAGTGAGTTATAAATTAAATAGAATTGCGTTGTAAAAACGGCATACCTTATAATAGATAAGGAAACTAATTTAATAATCAGAGATTTTGAAAACCGGATATGTTTTGCATCATCCATTTGTTTGAACCATTTAATAAACTTAAGTTTTTGTTGAATGAAAGACACGTTGAGAATAGCCCAGCAAAAAAACAAAATCATAAGTATACCCACCGTTAAAACAGCATAAATAAATGACGATGATTGTTGATGTTGATTGAGTTTGTAGGTAATAGAGATAAGACCTACAGTAACCGTAATGAGCATTTGAAACATCCCGTTAATAAAGTGTAAAACAGTAACACCCGGCCTGTTTTCGGGTTTAAAAAAAACAATTTTAGCTAAAAATTCCATTGCTCGTCCGGGAGCGATGTTGCCGACACAAATACCTGAAAATACAGATTTTAAAGCAGTTGAGTACGAAACGGGTTCTATTTGTTTAGTTATGGATTTCCATTTATAGCTTTCAATTCCCCAGTTGACAGGCATTAAAAATAAAACCACTAATAAAATTAAATACATATCGGGTTCGCTAAACCAAAATATACATTGTTCTTTTAGCTGAGGAATGGAGCTCAATCGGGTATAGATAATCCAGAAACTAATCACTCCAATGAGTAATTTAATTAAAAAGCTTATGGTTTTTTTATTTGTACTCAAGACTTTGTTTTAAAACGTTTAAATTTACACATTAATGGCAATTAACGATAGAATAATACTTGGTATTGACCCCGGAACTCTGGTAATGGGATATGGATTAATTCATATTCTGAATAGTAAAATATCCTTAATAACCCTTGGTGTTATTAAATTAGACAAGTATGATGAACAGGCAGACCGGATGAAAATAATCTTTGAGCGTGTGATAGGGTTGATTGAAGAATATAAGCCCGATGAATTGGCTATTGAAGCGCCATTTTTTGGCAAAAACGTACAATCCATGTTAAAACTAGGAAGGGCACAAGGAGTAGCCATAGCAGCCGCTTTATCTAAAAATATTCCTATGACGGAGTATTCTCCCAAAAAAATCAAAATGTCAATTACCGGAAATGGTAATGCTTCCAAAGAGCAGGTAGCTGCCATGCTAGAGAATCTTTTAAATTTTAAAAACAACGATAAATACCTTGATGCTACCGATGCTTTAGGTGCGGCGGTTTGCCACTATTTTCAAAACAAATCGGCTGGAACCGGAGTAAAAAAATCATATTCCGGTTGGGATGCCTTTGTAAAAGATAACCCGAAAAGAAAAGTATAAAAGCTTGATGTACTTCATTTTCTTTCTTACCTTTCTTCTTTACTTTAATAAAACGTACCATGCCACAACCTAAAATTTCTAAACTTACAATTGTAACTGAATTTGAGGTATACAATTCAGCAAAGGATTTAGATAAAAAAGACGCTGAATTGCTTTTAGCTGCTCAAAAAATGGTTAAAACTGCTTATGCACCTTATTCAGAATTTCAGGTTGGAGCTGCTATTTTAATGGAAAACGGTAAAATTGTAACAGGAAATAATCAGGAAAACGCAGCTTATCCCAGTGGTTTATGTGCCGAAAGAGTAGCCATTTTTTATGCGGGAGCTCAGTATCCTAACGTGGCTATAAAAACGATTGCTGTAGCCGTAAAATCAAAAAATGTGGTAATAAAGGAGCCTTTATCGCCCTGTGGAGCTTGCAGACAGGCAATTGCAGAGTATGAGAACAATTCAGGAAAACCAATCAGAATTATTATGTCGGGCGAAAAAGGACAAATTTACATTGCCAAAAGCATCGAAAGTTTATTGCCATTAATGTTTAGTAAAAAGTATCTGTAATTGAGCTTTTTTTAAGGCTTTTCTATATCACATTTTCTCTTATTTTTGTACCTTATTAAATTGTAATTTCTATGGCTAAAACAGCTGAAAAAAAGAGCAAGTTCTCAAAAGAACAATACCTTAAATGGTACGAATCAATGTTATTGATGCGTAAGTTTGAAGAGAAAACCGGACAGGTATATGTTCAACAAAAAATCAAAGGCTTTTGCCATTTATATATCGGACAAGAAGCTATTGTAGCTGGTACCGTTAGTGCTACTAAAAAGGAAGACAAACATATCACGGCTTACCGTTGCCACGCACATGGTATCGGTTTAGGTATGCATCCAAAATACATCATGGCCGAAATGTATGCTAAAGTTACAGGTTGCTGTAAGGGTAAAGGAGGTTCAATGCACATCTTTAGTAAGGAACATAACTTTGTTGGAGGACATGGTATTGTTGGCGGACAAATTCCTTTAGGCGCTGGTATTGCTTTTGCTGATAAATATGCAGGTAATGATAATGTGTGTGTGTGTTCGATGGGTGACGGAGCAGTTCGTCAGGGAGCATTACACGAAGCATTCAACATGGCGATGACCTGGAAGTTACCGGTAATTTTTATTGTAGAAAACAACATGTATGCAATGGGTACTTCAGTAGAACGAACCAGTAACGTACATGATTTATGGAAATTAGGTTTAGCCTATGATATGCCAAGTAAACCGGTTGATGGTTTAACTGTTGAGGCAGTTCATGAAGCAATGGAAGAAGCAGTTGCAAGAGCACGTCGTGGAGACGGACCGACATTTTTAGAAATGAAAACCTATCGTTACAAAGGTCATTCGATGAGTGATGCACAAACATACAGAACAAAAGATGAGGTGAAGGAGTACCAAACTCAAGATCCAATTCAAAAAGTATTAAATACATTGATTGAGAATAAATGGATTACTGATGCGGAAATTGAAGCGGCAGAGGCAAGAGTGAAAGCGTTAGTTGATGAATCAGTTCAGTTTGCTGAGGAAAGTCCATATCCAGAACCAGAAGAACTTTATAAAGACGTTTACGCAGAACCAAATTATCCATACATTAACGAATAAGACATGGCAGAGATTGTACGTATGCCCAAATTAAGCGATACCATGACAGATGGAGTAATCGCAAAATGGCACAAAAAAGTGGGTGATAAAGTTAAAAGCGGAGAATTGCTTGCTGATATTGAAACCGATAAAGCAACAATGGAATTCGAATCTTTCCAAGATGGTGTTTTATTACACATTGGAGTTCAAGAAAAACAAGCTGTACCTGTAGATTCTATCATTGCTATTTTAGGTAAAGAAGGAGAAGATATTTCTGCTTTATTGAAAGGGACTCCAGAGACTAAAGAGATTCAAAAGACAGAAGAGAAATCACAAAGTGCTGTCACGCTGAGCGGAGTCGAAGCGGCTGCACCAGTTGCACTTCCAGCGGGTGTTGAAGTTGTTCGTATGCCTAAGTTAAGCGATACGATGACGGATGGTGTAATTGAAAAATGGCACAAAAAGGTTGGGGATAAAGTAAAGAGTGGAGAGTTGTTAGCTGATATTGCGACTGATAAAGCAACAATGGAATTTGAATCATTTCAAGATGGTGTATTAATTCATATTGGTGTTCAAGAAAAACAATCTATTCCAGTAAATAGCATTATTGCTATATTAGGAAAAGGAGGCGAAGATATCAATGCTATTTTAGCGTCTGTTAATTCTGCTGGTTCTGCTCCTGCAACTACTTCTGCTGCAAAAGCAGAAGCTCCTGTTCAAACAGCAGCAACTGTCACTTCGAGCGTAGTTGAGAAGTCAACATCATCAAACAATTCTGATGGTAGAGTAAAAGCATCTCCTTTAGCGAAAGCATTAGCAAAAGATAAAGGAATTGACATATCAAAAGTGACAGGCACAGGCGATAATGGCCGTGTTACCAAATTTGATATTGAAAATTATAAACCAACGCAAGCTTCGTCCAGCGCTAGTTCAAAAACTGTTAGTTCATTTGTTCCTGGAACCGAAGGATTTACAGATGAGCCAGCGTCACAAATGCGTAAAACCATTGCTCGTCGTTTATTGGAATCGACAACAAGCGCACCTGTATTTTATTTAAACATTGAGGTGGATATGGATAACGCTATTGTTTCGCGTAATGCGATCAATGCTATGCCAGATACAAAAGTTTCTTTCAATGACATGGTAATTAAGGCATGTGCAGTTGCATTGCGTAAACATCCTCAAGTTAATACATCTTGGTTGGGTGATAAAGTTCGTTACTACTCTCATATTCACATTGGAATGGCCGTGGCAGTTGAAGATGGTTTATTAGTTCCGGTTATCCGTTTTGCTGATCAAAAATCATTTTCCCAAATTGCTGGAGATGCTAAAGAATTAGCGAAAAAGGCAAAAGATAAAAAATTGCAACCAGCAGAAATGGAGGGAAATACTTTTACGGTTTCAAATCTTGGGATGTTCGGAATAGAATCATTTACTTCAATTATTAATTTACCTGCTTCTTGTATTCTTTCTGTTGGCGCTATTCGTCAAGTTCCGGTTGTTAAAAATGGTGCGGTAGTGCCAGGTAATACAATGATGTTATCATTGGCGTGCGATCATAGAACAGTAGACGGAGCAACAGGTGCAGCATTTCTACAAACATTAAAAACTTATTTAGAAAATCCGGTTACGATGCTAGCTTAGTATTTAATCAAATCTGCACATGAGCTCATTCAAAGTGAGAAAAAACTTAGCTATTTTCGGAGATTCAATGTCTCATGATGAATTTATGGATACATTCTTTAAAAATTTAAACTAAATGAAATTTATTTTTTTGTTTAGTATAACTATTGTATTACTCAGTTCGTGTGTTCAAACACGCACACTTACTACGAATAATCAAAAACTGAATGAATTTAATAGAGCGGATTATATTGGAACATTTTCTGCTATTTATTATATAGATGTAAAGAAGAATTTGAATATTGATCCGGTTCAAACATTACAATCCATTTATAAAAACGATTCTATTGTTAGAAAAAGAGTAAAATTCATGAATTTTACGAATCAGAATTTTGACACAGTTGTTTCAACTAAAATAAATAAAGAACTGGTCTCTGTACTAAATTATGTAAAAAAAGAAGGTAAAATAAAAAACTATACATCTTCTGAGGTATTTGATGAAATAGGAAGCCTTACCAAATCAAATTATAATATTTATTTTATATCAACTGGTTTTACAAAAGATACTGTCTTAGCTAAAAAAGAAGCGAATTTAAAAGCTTTAAATATATCACTAACTGTTTTGTCGGGATTTGCGTTTGGATTAACAGGAGTCATTGTATATAATTCTGTTGCAAATACATTTATTGTAAGTTATCCTATAAACATGAATTATCTTTATTATAAAGAAGCTTATGAAGGAAAACAAGGATTAAGAGGATTTGTTATTGTATACGATAAAGCAAATAAAAATGTGTGTTATGTTAGAGAACAATTTTTTAGTTCTTCAAAAAATCCTTTAGATTTAAAAGCGCTCAAAAAACAAATAAAAAATGCATTTAAAGAAATATATTTTTAAAATAAAACAAAATGGAAGGAACAATTAAATCAACAGTAGAAAACGGAATAGGAACGATTACTTTTTTTCATCCTCAAAGTAATTCAATGCCTGGTGTTCAATTAAGAAACTTAGCCTCAGAGATTGAAAAATTAGGAAAAGATGATAACGCTAAAGTAATTGTATTACAAAGCGAAGGCGAAAAAGCATTTTGTGCGGGCGCTAGTTTTGACGAATTAATTTCGATTAAAGATATTGATACCGGATTAAAATTCTTTTCAGGTTTTGCGCAAGTAATTAATGCGATGCGTAAAGCGCCTAAATTTATTATTGCGCGTGTGCAAGGTAAAGCAGTTGGTGGTGGAGTAGGTATTGCGTCTAGTGCTGATTATACTTTTGCGGTGAATGATGCCTCTATTAAATTATCTGAATTAGCAGTTGGTATTGGTCCATTTGTAGTTGGCCCTGCTGTTGAACGTAAAGTTGGAACATCTGCTTTTTGTCAATTAACAATTAATGCGACTGAATGGCAAACAGCACAATGGGCTAAAGAAAAAGGCTTATATGCTGAGGTATTTGCAACAGCAGAAGAAATGGATAAAGGCATCGCCACTTTAGCTGGTAAATTAGCAACTAGTAATCCAGAAGCGATGATGATGCTTAAAAAAATTATGTGGGAGGGAACTGAAAACTGGGATACATTACTAGTAGAAAGAGCAGGTATGAGCGGAACTCTAGTACTATCTGAATTTACCGTAAACGCTATTAATAAATTTAAAGCGAAAGCTTAGTTAATTTCGTTTTACTCCTTTTTATGTCACTTCGAGCGGAGTCGAGAAGCGTTCTGTAAAATATATATTGGTTCTCGACTACGCTCGAACTGACAAATATTTCAAAATGAAAAACATCATCTTACTTCACGGAGCCATTGGCGCTAAAGATCAATTAGAACCATTAGCTATTGAATTAAAACAACAAGGCTACAATGTATTTACCTTAAGCTTTAGCGGCCACGGACAAACTCCTTTTGCAACTAATTTTGGTATTGAGCAATTTGCTTTGGAGTTGGAACAGTTTATTAAAGAAAATAATTTAGATAAACCAACGCTGTTTGGTTACAGCATGGGTGGTTATGTAGCTTTATATTTAGCAAAGCAACAACCAAACCTTTTAGGTAACATCATCACCTTAGGAACGAAGTTAGAATGGAGCCCAGAGATAGCAAAAAAAGAAGTGAAGATGCTCGACTCTAAAACCATCATCGAAAAAGTACCTAAGTTTGCAGAAGCCTTGCAAAAACGACATGGGCAAGATTGGGAACTACTCTTACAAAAAACAGCTGAGATGATGTTGAACCTTGGAAGCAG
Organism: Bacteroidia bacterium; assembly: GCA_016787365.1. GTDB lineage: Bacteria > Bacteroidota > Bacteroidia > B-17B0 > Aurantibacillaceae > UBA4416. The sequence continues at coordinate 5,195 of JAEUTR010000690.1, read as the reverse complement.
GAATGCTTTATCCTTAGATGATTTTGCTGCTATTGAAAATAAAGTATTGATTGGCTTAGCCGATAAAGATAATATGGTTTCTTTAGAAGAAACAACTGCTGTTTACAAGCAATTAAAAAACGGAGCTATGTACATGCTGCCTAATACCAAGCATCCTATTGAAACGGTGAATGTTGGATTGTTAGGGAAGATAATTGAGAATTGTTAATTCATTTGTTCTACATTTCTGACTCAAAGTTGAGTTAAAAATATGATTTTTTTGAAATTTCTTATTTTGTTACTTTTTAATAGTCTTGAAAGGCTTAATTACCAAGGCTCTTAAAAAAATAACAATATCCTCGCAACTAATATTTAAACATTGGCAATTTTTTTGGTTGATAATACAGCCGAAATGATGTTACAAGTAATCGTAAATTCAAGTAAAATTAATAAAATGAAAGAAGAAAAAATTTCCGCTGGAGATGTGGTCTACTTAAAAAGTGGCTCTCCAGCACTTACGGTAAAAAGTGTTAGTGGAAACAAAGCACTCACTTCATGGTTTATAAATAATGAGCCTAAAACTGAGGGTTTTGAGCTAGTTATGCTAACTAAAGAGAAGTCCAATTAGACACTTAGTAATTTTTACCAGGTTAGAAAATTAAAAAGCGGTTCTTTTGAATCGCTTTTTTAATGCAAAAAACTAAGCCTTTTTACCTTGACTATGCGCCGCTAAATTAGCAATGCGGTATAATAAACGAGAAGCCACATTTGCATTCCATTCGTCTTCGCCACCAACTTCGTTAATGTCAAAAGCAATAATAGTTTTACCAGATGCTACTACTTGTTCTAATAAATACAATACCTGGTCGGTTTCAAACCCTCCTGCTACTGGTGTTCCAGTGCCTGGACATAATTTAGGATCTAAGCCATCAATGTCAAAACTTAAATAAATTTTTTGAGGTAACTCCGCTACAATTTCTTGGCAAATGGTATCCCAGCTTTTTCCTTTGTATTGCTGTTGTTTAATATCTCTATCAAAAAATGTTTTTACGCGGCCGTTTGAGTTATTGATAATATCTAATTCTGCTTGGCAATAATCTCTAATACCTACTTGCACTAATTTTTGTACGCTATGTCTTTTCAACGCATTGTACATAATAGAAGCATGTGAGTATTCAAAACCTTCGTAAGCCACACGTAAATCAGCGTGTGCATCAATTTGTAAAATTGCAAACTCTCCAAAGTGCTCTCCTAAAGCGTCAATCATTCCTAGTGGAGTAGAGTGGTCGCCACCAATTAATCCAACACTTTTCTTTTGTTTTAAGAAATGCAAAGCACGTTGTTTAACCCATGCATTCATTTCTTCGCACACTTTGTTGACGTCTTTTATTTCTTCAATCTCCGAAGAAGGTTCTCCGTTACATTGTCTGTCAATAATAATTTCTGCAACCGGACGATAGATTTCACTTTTCTCTCTTAAGTCTTCGCTAAAATCATCCATCGCAATTCCCATTTTCCAGGCGTCTTTTACAATCGGGTCGTAAAGGTCAACTTGAAAAGAAGCATCAAATATTTGTTGAGGTCCGTCAATGGTTCCGCCACCGTAACTTACGGTTACTTCCCACGGCACAGGTATTAAAACGGTTTCAGATTCTTGTGTAGTGAATGGTAAGCCAAACATATTTGCGTTTACATCGCCAACGCTGTTTGGATCAAAGTTTTTTATTTTTTCTTGCTTATTCATGGTGCGAATATACGAAAAGTCTCTTGATACTTTTGCAGCCAAAAGTATCCAAAAGCTTATGATTTTGTGATAGGCAATTCCTGCGGATCGCAGATAAAAATAACCGTTTGCGCGTGACTACCCTTCTTTATTTTTACTGCTATTCTGCACAAAATCATACCTTAACATCTGAACTTTAGTTTTCCTATTGTAGATATAGATGGATAGTAAAATTCTGAGTTAAGTTATTTGTTCGTCCGCCTTTTAAATTTAACGAAGAAAATAGAAGAACTTTCAATAAGGATTTGAGCGACGATTTTAGGCTGTTTGAGTCCGCGTTTTCACGCGGGCGAGTTTCTAAAATCGGGCGGGGAAAGTGCTTCGTGTTTTTTGAGTTAAATTTAAGAAGCGGTGATTTTTTGGTTCTTTTTTATGGGAGAAAAAAGAACGTATAAATCTTTGTTAGTATAAATAATAAAAATATTAAAACTAAGGAGCCAAACGCTCTATCTTCCAATTGCCATTCTCCAATGTAAAAGCAATGCGATCATGCAAACGATTTTTGCGGCCTTGCCAAAATTCGTAGTAGTTTGCTTTAATCACGTAACCACCCCAAAACTCAGGACGAGGAATTTCTTGATTATTAAATTTTGTTTTGTTTCCTTCAATAAAAGTGTTTAATTCTTCGCGGTTATTTAATACACGACTTTGTGGCGAGCTCCAAGCGCCTATTTTAGAGTCTTGCGGACGAGCATTAAAATAGGTATCACTTTTTTCTTTTTCTGCTTTTTGTGTAATCACGCCTTCAATACGAATTTGACGTTCTAACTCCGGCCAAAAAAAAGTTAAGCACACATTAGGGTTTTCTGCAATCTGTTGTCCTTTGCGCGAATCGTAATTGGTATAAAAATAAAATTCGTTGTTCGAAAATTCGCGTAAATAAATAATGCGAGCAGATGGTTTATTGTTTTTGTCAACCGTTGCTAAATTACAAGCAGGTACTTCATTTACCTTGGCATCAATGGCATCTTTCATCCATTGTTCAAATTGCAAATCAGGCGTTTTGTTTAAGTTGTTTTCACTTAATTCCCCTTTCATAAAATCTTCTCTTAACTGAGAAATATGCTGGTTAACTTGGCTCATTTTTTGTAATTTTACACAAATATATAGAGTTATTCTTGATAAAAGCAGGAGATATATTAATTGCTAAACCATTTTTACAAGACGGGCATTTTAAGCGCGCGGTCATCTATTTATGCGAACATAATACAGAAGGTAGTTTAGGCTTTATCGTTAATAAATCTCACGGGTTGCTTTTAAGAGATATTTTCCCACATTTAAAAAACGCTAATTTTCCTTTGTTTGAAGGAGGTCCCGTATCACCCAATCAATTATTTTATACGCATACACTTGGCAACAAAATTAGTGGTAGCCAACATGTAGTAGGTAATACCTATTGGGGCGGTAATTTTATGGAGTTATGTCAGCTCATTGAAAATGGAGAAGTAACTTCTGATGATATCCGTTTTTATATTGGCTATAGCGGTTGGGGCGAAGAGCAACTGGATGCTGAACTGGAAAACAATATGTGGTTTACCAAAAAAGCTGACTACGATGAGTTAGTGCAATCAATCCCTGATGAATTGTGGGGAGAAGAGCTCGTTAAAATCAATCCCGGATACAAAGCGTTCAGCGATTTTTCGTTTGACCCTTCTTTAAATTAATCAATTACCGCCACTAAGGTACCGTTCACCGACTGCCTGTGTAATCCTACCTAATTGCTATTGTATGGCATTTGTACTTACTATACTTTTACATAAAATAATTATCACAAATGGAAAATAATACAATACAAACAGATAACGAGGAATTATGGCAACGTGCAGAAAAAAGCCATAGAAGAGGAAAGGTTATAGGAGGAATTTTAGTTGTAATTGCCGGATCACTTTATTTAGCAAAAGAACTAGGTGCTGATATTCCGCATTGGTTATTTACTTGGAAAACTTTTTTAATTGCATTAGGAATTATTACAGGCGTGAAACATAATTTCAGAAACGCTTGGTGGTTTTTCTTAGTAGCCATTGGCGGTATATTTTTATTAGGAGATTTTTATCCTGAATTGAATATTAAACAATTATTGTGGCCAATTGTAATTATCCTAGTTGGAATTATCATGATATTTAAACCAAAACGTAATCATAAGTTTCGTCATTGGGGAAGATATTATGAAAAAAAGTATGGCAAAGAATACGAGGAGAAATACACTAATTTTTATGAAAAAAAATATGGCACCGAGGATGATTATAGTAAATGTTGTGCGAAGGAATCTTCAATTACTGATGATTATGTAGAGTTTACAACATTTATGGGAAGTGTAAAAAAAAACGTCCTCTCTAAAAATTTTAAAGGCGGTGAAGTATCAAACGTGTTCGGAGGAACCGAATTAAATTTAAGTCAAGCTGATATCGACAAAAGTGCAACACTTGAATTAGATAACGTATTTGGCGGCACTCGTTTAGTTATTCCGGCAAACTGGGAAGTTCATTCAGAATCTGTATCCGTTATTATGGGAAGTATAGAAGATAAACGTCCTATACAATCTTCAATTTCTGATAACCCAAAAATATTAATTCTTAAAGGCACCACAGTTATGGGTGGAATCGAAATTAAAAGTTATTAATTAATCTTAATTTAAAATATATTATGCAACGCTATTTAGTAAAACTGATGTTTAATATCAATATTGATAATGGCAATCACGCACATCAATTTGATGAACAAATAAGAATTGTAGAAGCTAATACTTTGGATACAGCTTTTCAAAAAGCCAGAATTATTGGCAAGAAAGAAGAAGAAACGTTTATTAATAAAGAAAATAAAATAGTAAACTGGCAATTTATTGATGTGACAGATGTATATGAGTTAGAGTCTTTAAAAGATGGAGAACAAGTGTATTCAACAACACATGAAAATGCCGAACGCCATTCATTTATTAATTATGTGCGACAAAAAGCAATGTTAATTCAAGCGAAAAGCTTAACTTTTGCATAGTTAATTTATTTGAAAACATACACAACATATCCTTTAAAAAAAATGTTGGCCATGTATGTGGCATGGTGGATATTTTGGGCATTAATTCAATGCATTGTATTGCATAGGCTTGGCTTAAGCTGGGAAACATCATTAGTTGACGCTGTTATAGCTAATGGCCTATTAGCCCTTGCCAGTTTCGTCACTATAATTGTTTTTCGTTTTTATCAACCCGGAAGCACTAATCGTTTTTATAGATTAGTATTTGCACTTAGTATTGCTATTTTATATAGTATTACCTTTAAATGGATTATCACCTATTTATTAGGAGCAGATGAATATTATATTGATTTTATTGAGAGATCAATGCCTATACGATTTATTATTTCCTTATTGGTGCTAACTTTTTTAACCATTACCAATTGGCTATTGTATAATTTACAAGAACAAAAAGATAGAGAAC
>JAEUTR010000688.1 GCA_016787365.1 Bacteroidia bacterium | reverse complement strand
ATTAATTCCGAAATTGATATTTTTAAAAAGGACTTTATCGCCAAAACTTTTACTTAATTGATTTACTGAAAGAAGATTCATTACTATATAGTTATTTTAACCGCAAAGAGCGCAGAGATTATACCAAGAGCGCAAAGAGATTTATTTTTGATTTATTAATTTTTTAAATTTTTTTCGATTAAGTACCTTAACTTATCTCTGTTTAAATTAGAATTTATTTCTCCGTTCACAGTAAGTGATACATTACCTGTTTGTTCGGAAACTGTAATCGCTAAAGCATCCGTGGTTTCTGTTAGGCCAACTGCTGCCCTGTGTCTCATTCCAAAATGTGATGGAAAATTTTCTTTTTCGGTAACAGGTAATACACAACGTGCGGCAATAATACGATTATCTTTAATAATAACAGCACCATCATGCATAGGGCTGTTTTTGTAAAAAATATTTTCCAACATTTTATCTGTTAAAGCAGAATCAACTATTTCGCCTGTATTAACATAAAATTTTAAATCTGACTTACGAGAAATAATTATTAAAGCACCGGTTTTAGTTTCACTCATATTAAAACAAGCATTAATAACAGCGTCTGCATCCAATACAAAACGCGAAGATGCAACCGATTGATTGGAAAACGAAAAAATAGATTTCCAGTTTTTATTTTTGATAAATTCATTAGAACCTATGTACAATAAAAATTTTCGAATTTCCTGCTGAAACACAACCATTACTGCTATAACGCCAACATTAATAAATTTACCTAAAATAGAGCCTAATAATTTTAATTCAAAAGCACGGACAATAATCCAAACAATATATATTAAAGCTAAACCAATAAATACATTTACCGCCGCTGTACCTTTTACCATTTTATACAACTGGTAAAGCATAATAGCCACTAATAAAATATCAATGGCATCAGTAATGCCAAAAGATAAAAATAATATGTAAAACTGGGGTATCACGGTTGCAAAGATACTTTTTATATCTAAATCCTGAAATTTAAACTACGCGCAAAAAACACTAAATTTTCTTACAATTTAATACCGATAACCAACACGTCATCTACTTGTTCTAAAGGGCCTTTCCAGTCGTTAAAAGTAGTTAACAACATATCTTTTTGCTCACTCATGCCTAATTGACTTAAGCTTAATAACAAATCGTTTAATGATTTGTACTTGAATTTTTTGCCTTTACTTCCTCCGAACTGATCGGCGTAACCATCTGTATATAAATAAAGTGCGTCTCCTTTTTGTAAATCTATATAATGCGTTTTAAAGCTATCTGTTTTTTCGCCTTTACCTACCGGCATTTTATCTTTTGCTAATAAAAAGGTTTCATTTGCCCTAATTAAAACAGGCTCATTATTAGACGCCGCATAAGAAATTCTAACAGCATCCTGATGTGTTAAATCCGATTGAATGTCATAACATATCAATATCCCATCCATTCCATCCTGTTGTTCGTCTTTACTAATACTTTCAATTAAACGGGATCTCACATAATTGAATATATCGTTCGGTTCTGAAATATTTTTTTCTTTAATCGCTTCACTTAAAAACCCAATATTTAATAAACTCATAAATGCTCCAGGAACACCATGTCCTGTACAATCACAAACAGCCAGATAAAATTTTCCGTTATGTTCGGTTGCCCAGTAAAAATCGCCACTTACAATATCCTTTGGTTTAAATAATACAAAATGCTGTGGTAAAAAATCATTTAATAATTTAGTATTGGCCAGTAATGCATACTGAATTCGTCGTGCATAGTTAATTGAATCTACAATTTCTTTTTGATGCACTTCGAGTGAAAGTTTTTGATGTTCAACAATTAACCGTTGCTCTTCAATATTTTTATTTTTAGTAGACAGCTCCATATTGGCTTTATGTTTCACTCTGTTCCTGCTATATAAAGAAAGAGCAAGAAATACTAAAAGAACAGAGCCCACTATTAAAGAATTGCGAAGCCATGAAGACATTTCTTTATCTTTTTGCAGCAATTTTATTTCCTGTTCTTTTTTATCAGAATCAAATTTTGCTAATAACTCATTAATTTGAGCAGAGTTTTCATCGTTAAAAATAGAATCTTTTATTTCAACATATTTAGCTAAATAATCATGTGCTGACTCATAATCTTTAAGTTCCAGATAACAGTTATGAAGCCCGTCATAGCTGGATTTCATATCTGATAATTGAGAATTTTTTTCGGAATATTGCAATGAGGTTTTATAATTTTCGATAGAAGCGGTATAGTCACCTTTTCTGAAATAAATTTCGGCAATGTTATTTAAACATAAAGCAATATTTTCTGAAGACTCAATCTCTTTATACAAGTTAAGCGCTTTCATAAAGTAAGGGAGTGCGTCGTTATATTTTTTTTGTTCGGCATAAATACTTCCAATATTATTGAGCATTAAAGCCTCACGTTTTTTATTTCCAACTTCTTTGGATATTTCCAGACATAAATTATAATACTCCATAGCTTTAGTATGGTTGCCGGCTAAAAAATAGGTTTTACCCACATTACCATACGACATTGCTATGGCATTTTTTCCTTCATTATCATTTTTACTTAATTCTTTTCTTAAACTTAATGCCAGTAAATGATGGTGCAAGGCATTCACGGTATCTTCCAGTTCCAGATAAATACTTCCGATGTTATTGTGACAACCTGCAATGCCAGACTTATTGGCTTGTTGCTCGCATATTTTAAGTGTTTTTAAAAAATATTCAACGCTGTGATTAAAGTCACTTAAAAAATAATAATTATACCCAATTTGATTAGTAATATCTGACTGAATACGGTAGTTTTTGGTTTTTAAAGAAACTTCGTAGGCTTGCTTAAGATAATCAATCCCTGTGCGTGGATCTATTTCATTATACAATTCAGCCAGTGATAATAATAGTTTAGCTTTATCTGTATCTTGCTTAGCTTTACTCAAAGCAGTTTCTATGCTGTCTTTTGCCAACACATTTACATCCTGACTTTTTACCAAAAAGCTACAGAATAAAAAGTATGCAAATAAAAAATAAAGTCTATTCATCATTTTTAAAGTTTAATTCCTACTATACAAATATCATCTACCTGCTCTAAATCACCTTTCCATTTCTCTATATTTAAATTTAAAGTCTCTGCTTGCATAGCTAGCGGGCTATTTGATACAGATAAAAGCAATTCATTTAATTGTTTATACTTAAATTTTTTTCCTTTTGGTCCACCAAACTGATCTGCATAACCATCGGTATATAAATATAATGTATCTCCTGCCTGATATTTAACCGTATGTATTCCAAAACTTTTTTCGTTTTCTCCTTTACCAACCGGCATTCTATCTTTAGGCAACTCCATAATTTGATTATTGGAAATTAAAATAGGTTCGTTGTTTGCTGCAGCATATGTTAATTCGCGGGTTTTAATATCCCAACAAATTAAAATTCCGTCCATTCCGTCTTTTTGTCCTTCATTACTAATTGAACTGATTAATCTGTTACGAACATAATTAAATATTTCGTTGGGCTTATCAATATTTTTTTCTTTAATAGCCTCACTTAAAAACCCTATGTTAAGTAAACTCATAAAAGCGCCCGGAACACCATGTCCCGTGCTATCACAAATGGCAAGATAAAATTTATTATCATGTTCTGTTGCCCAGTAAAAATCCCCGCTTACGATATCTTTAGGCTTAAATAAAATAAAATTTTCAGGTAGGTTTTTATCTACCAAGTCCTTATTAGCTAATAACGCCGCTTGAATTCTTTTTGCATAATGAATCGAATCTAAAATTTCTTTTTGCTTCTCATCCACCAATTCTTTTTGATGTTGAACTTCCTGTTTTTGAAACGCAATGATAGCGTTTGCTTTACGTTGTTTTTTTAACCCTTTGAAAATAAAAAACGCCAAAAAAGAAACAATTAAGAAACCTCCAACGGTAAAATAGGTGATTAACTTTTGTTGTTTAATAGTTTGCGAGGATAATTTATTTTGAAGTGCCAAAGATTTATTTTCCTGATCCTTTTTTTCTGTTTCAAAAAGCGTTTTCATTTCGCTAATAGAATTAGCATTGTTTTCGTTGTATATTAGTTTAGCAATACTATCATACTTAAATAAATAATTTAAAGCTTGGGGTTTGTTTAATAGTTTGATTTGTAATTCTGCCATTTCAAGATAAAGTGT
>JAEUTR010000665.1 GCA_016787365.1 Bacteroidia bacterium | reverse complement strand
TGAGTTTGTCGAAGTTTTAGGCTCTTCTTTAACAACCGTAGTGCTAACAGGTGCTTCTGCTTGCAGTTCTTTTTTAACTACCGGATTATTTTGAGGAGTATAGTATATATGAAAACCCTGACCTTGTTTAAACTCAGGATTGCCGGCTTCAGATGTACATTGACAAATGTTTTTATAGACAGTTTTTTCCTGAAAAAATTCAGGATATGTTGCCAAAATGTTTTCCCAACGCTCTTGGTTATATTCTTCTCGATTAGCTATGTCAGAAGAATTAGGTTCTGAAAACACCAAAACAATCTTTTGTATTTTAAATGTTTTTATCGAATCTCCAGAAGGAGTAGGTTTTACAGGATCTGTACCTCTTTTCGAACGGATAAAAACATAATTACTACTTGGTGATTGGTAAGGAGTAGTTATAGAATCTGTGGTAAAGGTAAGATCGTAAAACGATGGTTGAGCTAGTAGAATTCCACCTGATAACAGGATGGTAAAAGTCAGGATTGTTTTAATTGTTTTCATAATAAATGTAGTTTCAACTGTAATATTAAAAAAATATTATCACAAAACTTAATTTTCACGTAGATTTCAGATTTAATAAAGTGAATTTAAAATACTGAAAAGCCAAATTTTGTCGTTGTCTTAAGATTGTAACCTCTTACAGGGTTTATTTGGAGCCGTTGTTATACAATGATGATTCAATTAACAGTCTAACGTTAGTTACTAATTGCTAATCTCAGTCTTTTTTTAGCCATTTTTTTGTATATTTATCCTTTAAACTAAACTAACAAAAACGCGCATTTTTACTCTATGAAAAAAGCATTTGTATTTCCGGGTCAAGGTTCTCAGTTTTCCGGAATGGGGAAAGAGTTATATGATAACTCTGATTTAGCAAAAAAAATGTTTCACCAAGCAAACGATATATTGGGTTTTAATATTACCGATACTATGTTTACGGGGTCTGATGAAGAATTAAAACAAACCAAAGTAACTCAGCCGGCAATATTTTTACATTCTGTAATTTTGGCTGCAACTATGGGCGAATCTTTTGTTCCGGATATGGTGGCTGGTCATTCATTAGGTGAGTTTTCTGCTTTAGTTGCTAATAAAACATTAAGTTTCGAAAGTGCTTTAACACTTGTATCAAAACGAGCTTTAGCTATGCAAAAGGCTTGTGAAATTAATCCGTCAACCATGGCAGCAGTTTTAAATTTAGCAGATGATGTTATTGAAACTATTTGTAAAGAAATTATTGAAAGTGGACATGTTGTAGTGGCGGCTAATTATAACTGCCCAGGTCAGTTAGTTATTTCTGGTTCAATTGAAGGAATTAATATTGCCTGTGAAAGAATGAAAGCTGCAGGAGCTAAACGGGCATTGGTATTGCCTGTAGGCGGAGCATTTCATTCGCCTTTAATGGAACCAGCTCGTGTAGAGCTGGAAGCTGCTATTAATGCCACAACGTTTAATCAACCTATTTGTCCTGTTTACCAAAATGTAACAGCATCAGCAGTATCAAATCCTGATGAAATTAAAAAGAATTTAAATATACAATTAACAGCTCCGGTAAAATGGACGCAAACTGTTACGCAAATGATTGCTGACGGCGCTACACATTTTACAGAAGTTGGTCCAGGTAAAGTATTACAAGGATTAGTGAAAAAAGTAAATGCTTCTATGGAAGCCGTTAGTGCTTAATGCTATGATAAAAAAAATCATCATTTGTTTTGCTTTAATTCATTTGACAATTCAAATGAATGCGCAATTTTTCAGAGGAGTAGGGTTGTTTGTAGGTGGTACTTCTTCAAGCCATTATTACAAAAATTTAAATACAATTGATAATCTTAGTTTTCTTCATGCTCTTCCTGCGCCAACACATCGTTCTACTGAACTGCCTTATTTTAGTGTTGGTATATTTGGCGAATTTCTAAGATACGACCATATCCGTTGGCAAACAGAATTTGAATATTGTAAAAAAGGAGGTATAGAATACCCTACACTTATTCCTGGAACAGGATTGAGAGATGGAGCAAAAGTAAATTCATTTACTAATATTCAGTGGAATAATTTTGCTAAAATATTTTTTAATGAAGGGTATAGAGGTATTCCATATATTATGTTAGGCGCTCGGTTAGAATATAACCTATCAAGATCAATTGGGGCTTATGGAGCAGTTGCTGGATCGGTAAAAAAAATAAATATAACACCTGATGCCGGAATTGGATATGAGTTTGCATCTTATAGTAAATGGCATGTGTTTACTGAATTTCATTACAATCCTGATTTAATAAGGTTGTTAGCATATAATGTTGTATTTAGACAACGTATGTTCGAATTAAGATTGGGTATTATTTATAGACCAAGAAAATCGTCTATTGATGATTGTAATGCGCCAAGATATCATGGTAGTGATTATTAATAAAAATAAAGAACTGAAATTATGGTAATGACCAAAGATGTTTTATTTTCTTTAACCAAAGGTGGTTATGCTCCTCAGGAAGAAATGCTTGAAGTGGCCCGAAAAAAAGGTAAATTATATATAGGAATTCCTAAGGAAATGGCATTTCAGGAAAACCGTGTGCCTTTGGTTCCAGATGCAGTTGCCCTATTAGTTAATAATGGGCATAAAATTGTTGTGGAAGCAGGTGCAGGCTCTAATGCTCATTTTGAAGATACGGATTATAGCGAAGCCGGTGCTGATATTGCTTATTCAGCAGATGAAGTTTATAAAGCAGATATCATATTAAAAATTGCACCTCCTACATTAGAAGAAATTGAAAGCATGAAGTCAAAGCAGACTTTGTTTTCAGCCTTACAATTAACTGTTCAGCCGGAAGATTTTTTAAAAAAATTAGTGGCTAAAAAATTAAACTGTGTAGCCTTTGATTTAATTACGGATGATGCAGGTATTTTTCCTGTTATCAGAGCAATGGGCGAAATTGCAGGAGGAACTTCTATTTTGGTTGCTGCCGAATTATTAAGTAACGCTAACAATGGAGTAGGGTCTATTTTAGGCGGTATTAGTGGTATTTCTCCAACCGAGGTAGTTATTATTGGAGCAGGTACTGTTGGCGAATTTGCAGCGAGGGCAGCATTAGGATTAGGAGCAACTGTTAAAGTTTTTGACAATTCAACATCTCGTCTTCGTCGTTTACAAAGCCAGCTAGGAACACGAATTTTTACATCCGTAATCGTTCCAAAGGTTTTAGAAAAGCATTTAAAAACAGCCGATGTGGCTATTGGCGCACTTCGTGCCTCTAAAGGAAGAACACCATGCATTGTTACCGAAAACATGGTTTCTGAAATGAAAACAGGTTCCGTGATTATTGATGTGAGTATTGATCAGGGAGGAGTTTTCGAAACATCCTCAGTAACTAATCATACAAAACCGGTGTTTCGTAAACACGGAGTGATTCATTATTGTGTTCCAAATATTCCTTCTCGTGTAGCTCGAACTGCCTCGTATGCATTTAGTAA
>JAEUTR010000628.1 GCA_016787365.1 Bacteroidia bacterium | reverse complement strand
CAGATGTAATAATTTAAAAACGGATAAATAAAAAATGTAAGACCCATATAGATATTGATATTTTAAACCTTCTGAAAAATTCCCACGAACTATATGTTCTGCATTGGTTAAATATTTGTCACCTTCGAGCGATGTATTGAGCCCAAAAGCAAAATACAAAAAAAATAATAGTATGCAGTGCATACTAAGTATAGTTAACAGGAAATGATTTTTGAAAATATGTAAAATAATCGTTTTCAGATAATTTTTATAATTAAAAAGTAATGGCTTATTATTCCTTTTAATAAGGTATAGTTGTTTAAAAATACAATTTTTTTGAATATGCTTAAAGTCTGGGCATTTTTATATATTTACTGCATTATATGAGTATTAAAAAACACATTCCAAATGCTATTACCTGTTGCAACTTATTGTGCGGTTGTTTGGCTATAGTTCAGGCATTTGAAGGTAATTTAGTTTATGCGGCTTATTTAGTTGGATTAGCTGCTATTTTCGATTTTTTTGATGGTTTTGCAGCAAGGTTATTAAAAGTAGCATCGCCTATTGGGAAAGATTTAGACAGTTTAGCCGATATGGTAACGTTTGGTGTAGTACCTGGGGTTGTGATGTTTAAATTAATGTTCATGAGTCTTTTATGTTCTATTACAGACGGACCTACTTCAAATGGTTGGACGATTTATCCACCTTTATCCACGCACGAACATGTAAAAATGATTTTGCCTGAAGCGGTTATTTATTTAGCTTTTTTAATTCCTGTTTTTTCTGCAATTCGTTTGGCTAAATTTAATAATGATACAAGACAGACGTCTTCATTTATTGGACTACCAACACCTGCAAATGCAATCTTTATTTGTTCAATCCCTTTAATTTATGAATACAGTAAAATCCATATTGATTTGAATCCATATATATTAATAGCAATTACTGTATTGTTAAGTTTATTATTAGTTGCCGAAATACCTTTATTTGCGCTTAAATTTCGTAATTTTTCATGGCGCGGTAACAGAATTAAATATGTATTTCTATTGTTAAGTTTAGTAATGCTGCTTACTTTACAATTCGTTGGCATTCCTTTAATCATTATCTTATATGTTCTCATTAGCGTGATCACTAATTTTTACATGAAGAGAAAGGCAATTTCTTAAACTTTCCTAAATTATTTATAAACGACCATTTTTCGTCATAAACGGTAGTTATCTATTTGCTTAATATCTCTATTTTTAAACTGTGATAAAACTCGAACAAATACGTAAATCCTATAAGCTGGCAGATACATCTTTTGAAGTTTTAAAAGGAATTGATTTACATATCAAAGAAGGTGAATTTGTCTCTATCATGGGATCGTCAGGTTCAGGTAAATCAACCTTATTAAATATTTTGGGAATTTTAGATAATTACGATTCGGGAACATACACCCTCAACAATACTTTAATTAAAGATTTATCTCAAACTAAAGCAGCACATTTACGTAATCAATTCTTAGGATTTGTATTTCAATCCTTTAATCTATTGTCATTTAAAAATGCCATGGAAAATGTGGCCTTACCATTATATTACCAAAAAGTATCCCGTAAAGAGCGAAATTTAAAAGCTTTAGAATATTTAGACAAGGTAGGATTAAAAGATTGGGCTAATCATTTACCAAGCGAAATGAGTGGAGGGCAAAAACAGCGTGTGGCAATTGCAAGAGCTTTAATTGGAAATCCCAAAGTTATTTTTGCCGATGAACCAACGGGCGCATTAGATTCTCAAACATCTATTGAGGTGATGGATATTTTTAAAGATATTAATAAGCAAGGCAAAACGATTGTACTGGTGACACACGAAAATGATATTGCAGCTTTAACGGATAGAACCATTAGATTAAAAGACGGACTCATCATTTAGAGATGAGTTATGAATTATAAGTTATAAATGACTTACAATTAAAATATGATACTCAATAAATTATTAACTTATAATTCATCACTCATATCTTATAACTAAAACGAATGTTTGACTTAGATAAGTGGCAGGAAATATTAGGAACCATTAAAAAAAACAAACTCCGTACTTTTTTAACGGCGTTTAGTGTGGCGTGGGGTATTTTTATTTTAATCATTCTATTAGCAGCAGGTCAGGGATTAAGAAACGGTGCACAATCACAATTTGGAAATGATGCCGCTAATAGTATATGGATTGATGGAG
>JAEUTR010000612.1 GCA_016787365.1 Bacteroidia bacterium | reverse complement strand
GGCGTTTATGTATATGTTTTAGAAGTTGAGACAACAACCGGGATAATAGATAAAGCAGGACATATTACGTTGTTTAGATAGCTTAAAATTAATTTTAGGATGTATTTGTAATTATTTTCTATGTAATTTTTCGACATTTATCCGTTAAATAGCGACACTTAATAAATGAAATGTACCACTTAATAATTTAGAAGTATTATTAAGTTTTTCTTATATACTTTTAATAATAGATTGATACTATTCAATTTCCTGCAATGTTATGAAAAATAAGTTATTAGTTTGTCTGTTAGGTTTAAATCTTGTTTCCATGGCACAAGTTCCAACAAACTCTTTATCGGCGTATTATCCATTTAATAATAACACATTAGATTATGTTGGTACACGTCATGGAGTTTCTGTGGGTGTTGCTCAATATGGGACTGATCGTTGGGGAGCTACTAATGCTTGCTACGATGTGGTTGATAATACTAATTATATTAATTTACCCTCCGATTATTGGATTCATGGAGATTATAGTATTAGTGCTTGGGTAATGGTCAAACAAGAGATGCCTTTTCCACGTTTGTATGATTTTGCTAATGGTTATATGATTAACGATGTTGTAGGACAGCTTTCTCATTCAGGTTCTGGGAATATGGGGCCAGCTATGGGCTATTGCATAAATGCAAACACTGAGTCTCATTATTTTAGCCCTAATGCATTAAGTTTAAACGATTGGCATCATATAGTTTATATTTCTAGTGGCTATCAAATGCTCATTTATGTAGATGGTACATTGGATGGATCGGTTGTTGGTAATTATATGCCTGAAAATATTTTCAGAACTAAAAATAAAATTGGCGGTAGTAATGCACCATTAAATGACGCTACTAACGCCTTTATTGACGATTTTAGATTATACGACCGAGCGATTACTCCCGAAGAAGTAACACAGTTATTTAACGAACCAGAAAATTCTAATCCGGTTAGTGTTATCGAAAACAAAGAAGTTATTACTAATCTTAGTGTGTTTCCTAATCCTTCGACAAATCAATTAAATGTTGATTTTAGGTCGTTTTCAAATAAAGAAGTCACTTTTGAGATATATGATAATATAGGAAAGTTGGTAAGTATTCAAAAAACGGAAACACTTATAGGACAAAATAAAGTTATTGTAAAAGTAGAGAGTCTAGCAAATGGATTTTATTATCTATCTATATCTTCAGGAGATAAAAGTAAGAATATAAAATTTGTAAAGAATTAAGAAGTAAAACTCTCAATATTAAAGGCATTTATCTCTTTCGCGTTTTACAAAATTAATCTCTTGAGTAGTTAAGTGTTTATATTGTTTGTAATCTGCATAATCTTTATTAAAAATAAATTAAGACTCTTTTTGGGAAATTAATTTGTTTTAGATAATTCCTATCATGTGAAGAGGCTTGAAATTTAATAAGACTAGGAACATCCTCATTCGCATTAATAAATGTACAAATCTTCAACCCTTCTTTTTTCTTTCCATTAATTGTATTTCTGTTACC
>JAEUTR010000609.1 GCA_016787365.1 Bacteroidia bacterium | reverse complement strand
AAGATGTCACAAATTGGAATTCAACATTCATTCGACCTAGGAGATGGAAGAATCGTAACCCTAGAAACAGGGAAATTAGCTAAACAAGCTGATGGAGCAGTAGTAGTAAAATTAGGTAACACTATGATTTTAGCTACTGTTGTAAGTAATAAAGAAGCAAAAGAGGGTGTAGATTTTTTACCTTTAACAGTAGATTATCAAGAAAAATATGCAGCTACGGGTCGTTTTCCTGGTGGATTTTTTCGTCGTGAAGCAAAATTATCTGATTACGAAGTATTAATTTCTCGTATTGTAGATAGAGCAATGCGTCCTTTATTTCCAGATGATTATCATGCTGATACACAAATCATGTTATCATTAATTTCTTCTGATAAAAAAACAATGCCTGATGCATTAGTTGGTTTAGCAGCATCTGCAGCAGTGGCTGTTTCTGATATTCCATTCAACGGACCAATTTCTGAAGTACGTGTTGGTAAAATTGATGGTAAATTAGTAATTAACCCAGATATCGATCAATTAGCATTATCAACAATTGATATGATTGTTGCGGCTTCTGCAACTGATATTGCCATGGTTGAAGGTGAAATGAGCGAGATTAGCGAAACAGAAATGTTAGAAGCTATCAAATTTGCTCACGAAGCAATCAAAGTTCAAATTAATGCGATTAATGAATTTGCGATTAAAGCAGGTTTAAAACCAAAACGCGAATACTGTCATGAGAAACATGATTTAGATTTAAAAGCAGCAGTAGCAAAAGCAACTTACGATAAAGTATATGCTGTAGCTAAGGCAGGTAATCCAAATAAAAATGAGCGTAAAATAGCATTTAAAGCTGTTTTAGATGAATACAAAGCAACGTTTACTCCTGAAGAATTAAAAGAGAAAGAAGGTTTAATTAATACTTATTATCATGGCGTTGAGTACGATGCAGTGCGTCAAGCAACTTTAGATACTCAAATTCGTTTAGATGGTCGTAAAACAAATCAAATTCGTCCAATTTGGAGTGAAATTGGTTATTTACCTGCAGCTCACGGTTCTGCTATATTCCAACGTGGAGAAACTCAATCTTTAACTACCGTTACTTTAGGTACAGGAAAAGATGCTCAATTAATTGATGGTGCTTTTTACCGTGGCGAAACTAAATTTATTTTACATTATAACTTCCCTGGTTTCTCAACTGGAGAAGCAAAACCTAATCGTGGTGTTGGACGCCGCGAAGTAGGACATGGTAACCTAGCGTTACGCGCTTTATCAAAAGTGGTTCCTACTGATACTCCTTATACAGTTCGTGTAGTGTCCGATATTCTAGAATCTAACGGTTCTTCATCTATGGCTACCGTTTGTGCTGGTACATTAGCATTAATGGATGCAGGTGTGAAAATTGCTAAACCAGTTACAGGTATTGCAATGGGTTTAATTACATCGGCTGATAATAGTTCTTATGCTATTTTATCTGATATCTTAGGTGACGAAGATCATTTAGGTGATATGGATTTTAAAGTGTGTGGTACTAAAGATGGTATTACAGCTGTGCAAATGGATTTAAAAGTAAATGGCTTACCATATGAAGTGATGGAAAAAGCTTTATTACAAGCTAAAGAAGGTCGCTTACATATCATGGGAGAAATTTTAAAAACAATAGATGCTCCGCGTGCTGATTACAATGAAAATGTTCCTCGTTTTGAAGTATTAACTATTCCTCAAGAATTTATTGGTGCTATTATCGGACCTGGAGGGAAAGTAATTCAAGATATCCAAAAGAAAACAGGTGCTACGATTTCAATTACCGAAGTTGATAATAGTGGACGAGTAGAAATTTTTGCAGAAAAATTAGAAGACTTAAAAGCTGCTGTTGCTCGTATTAAAGGAATTGTTGCAATACCAGAAGTTGGAGAAACTTATGAAGCAAAAGTAAAATCAATTATGCCTTACGGTGCATTTGTTGAGTTTATGCCAGGTAAAGAGGGTTTATTACACATTAGCGAGTACGACTGGAAACGTATTGATTCTTTAGAAGGATTAGTAAAAGAAGGTGATATGGTTAATGTAAAATACATTGGAACTGATCCTAAAAACGGAAAAGCAAAATTATCTCGTAAAGCATTAATTGCTAAACCAGAAACTGCTACCGAAGAAAACAAAGCATAATTATTTTTTAATAATCTAAAAAGCCATCAGTTTATTAGCTGATGGCTTTTTTTATTTAAAGAAACACCGATTTAAAAGAGATTTATACTACTTTATTTTTGTAAATTCAAAAACACGTAGCTAATAATATTGGCGCCCATTTTTAAAGCTTTTTCTCTTGCTTCCTGACTATCTTTATGGATTTCAGCGCTTTCCCATCCATCACCTAAATCACATTCTGCGTCATAAAAACAAATTAATCTTCCTTTGTATATTAGTCCAAAACCTTGTGGAGCTTTATTATCATGTTCATGAACTTTAGGTAAACCTTTATCAAAATTATATGCCTGATGATAAATAGGGTGGGAGAAAGGTAATTCCACCAAGTCCAACTCTGGAAATACTTTTTTAAGTTCTGTTCGGATAAATTTGTCCATACCATAATTATCTGACACATGTAAAAAACCGCCTGCTAGTAAATAGTTACGTAAATTTTCTGCTTCCTGATTAGAGAATACAACATTTCCATGACCTGTCATATGAATAAAGGGATAATTGAAAATTTCTGCACTCCCAACTTCTACAATTGCCTGTTCAGGATTAATGTTAGTTTTAATATTAGCATTACAAAATTTAATTAAGTTAGGTAGTGAAGTTTCTAAATTGGCATACCAATCTCCGCCACCGCTATATTTTAATAAGCCAATTTGATAGTTTTGGGAAAAAACAGAGGTTGTTTTTATCATAAAAACTAACCATGCAATAAAAATTATTTTATACATTATTGCTTCAGTAATTTATAATTTTTCTTTTCTTCAGAAATAGGTAATCCTAAATCAGATACAGTAAGTTTGTCTTTTACTTCAGAAAAACCATCTGAGGTAACTGTAATTTCATATGAACCTGCAGGTAAAGCCATTACAAATTTTCCATTTGTTGGGTTTGGAGAAAAACTGAATTCTTCGTTACTGGCAACATTAATTGCCAAAATATTTGCAATATATTCTTTTGGTTGATTTAAAGAATCACCTAACATGATTGCGCCAAGGTATAGTGTTAGTTTTTGATCAACATCATTAAATTTTATTCGGTATAAATCCAAATCACCTTGTCCTCCTGGTCTTAGTGCACTAATATAACCCACACGGTTATCTGATGTTAAGCAAATGCTTCTGTCATTATCTGTTGTATTTACAGGATAACCTAAGTTTTCCGCTTTAGTCCATGTATTTTCTTCTGGATTCCAAACACTTTTAAACAAATCAAAACCTCCCATTGTATTATGACCTTCAGATGAAAAATAAAGGGTAACACCATCGGTTGATAAGTAGGGGAAATCCTCGTGATATTCAGTATTTATTTCCGGACCCATTTTAAAAGGTTCGCTCCAGTTTCCATTTGGTAACTTTCTGCAAATGTAAATGTCAGTTTGATCTTCTCTGTTTTCACCTCTGATAAAAAATAATGTATTCCCATCTGGACTAATAGAAGCAGAGTGTTCGATTTTTTTATTAATATGTTCCGGAAATGGTAGATATTTCACCCACATCCCATTTTTTTTAACGGTTGAGTATATATCTCCAAATTTGTCAATATGATCAATGTAAATCAACATTTCAGAACCATCTGATTTTAAACCAACAACCTGTTCATCTAATGATGAATTAATTTTAGGGCCGGGGTTTTCTGCTTTTATCCATTTACCGGCTTCTACTCTTGATGTGTAAACATCTGATGCATAATAACCATCAACTTCAGGTCTTCCGGCTGTTTGTCCTTTGCGCCTCGTGGTAAAAGCCAAAAAGCTCTCATCCTGAGTTATCCAAGGATAATAATCTGCAAATTCAGAATTTATTTCTTTCCCCAAATTAGTAAAAGACACATTAACAGGGTTAAGCATTAATGTTTTAGCATTGGCACATATCTCTAATTGTCTGTCAGCTATTTTTTTCTTTTTGGGCTCAAGTTCTTTGTACTTTTCAAATGCTTTTATAGCTTCATCAATTTTATTTGATAAACGATACGCTTCACCTAGGCGCAACCATACATTTGCTTCAACCTTAGGTTCTTTGGTACAGAACTCCAAATATTTAATCGCCTCAGATTTATTAATATTTGTATTCAAATAACATTCAGCAATTTTATATTGAATGGAAGCGTTGTTTTTATCATTTTTTAATAACTCCTTATACATAGGAAGAGCCATTAAATAATTGTGATGACTATAGTGTTCGTCGGCATCTGCAATATCATATTTCTTGCTAGTTTGAGCAAAAGCAATGGATGATAAAACAACACAACTTAGTACAAGAAAATACCTAAACATAATGGATTACAATTTAGAAAAATAATTCAATAATTGTACCTATTTTTTCTGAGAAAGTTTAAACAGCAATTCTTTTTCAGCTTTACTCAAACTTTCGTAGCCATTTTTTGAAATTTTATCCAATAAGGCATCAATAGTTTGTTGATTGCTATCACTACGTTCT
>JAEUTR010000287.1 GCA_016787365.1 Bacteroidia bacterium | reverse complement strand
TCAAATAACCAACTGGTTATAAAAGGCTCATCAAAAACTTTAGGTATAATATCTGATTTAATAAGTTTTGCACCACATTGAGTATCATACACTGCTATGTGTAAAATCTGACTAGCAAAGGTTGCAAAGACTCTACCGAGTAAATGCCTTTTTAATTTTCGGGTTATACTTGCTCCTAGTCTTTTTACTCTAGAACATAGTACCATTAGCAACAGAGGGTTTTGGTCAATTATATTTTTTAATAAAAAAATTTCCTCAAGAGGTGTTGCCAAATCAGCATCAAAAAAAGCGATATAACTATATTTATTCGATTTAAATGAATAGTTAATTCCTTGTCTAACTGCTTCTCCTTTCCCTTTATTTATAGTCAAATCTAACACATCACAAACGAGTGGGTATTTGTTTTTTAATCCGGTTAATACTTCCAGTGTTTTATCTGTACTTCCATCATTTACAAACAAAATATTATAGTCTGAGCCATATTGAGATAAAAAATCAGAAAAAAGATCTGTTTTTAACCGATTTGCCTCATTATAACAAGGTATGACTATACAAATTTTACTCATGCTGACAGTAAACATAAAGCTTTTTTTTACAACTACCAATTAAATCATAAGGAATTACTACTTGTGAATAAACAAGCAAACACCCTGTTTATCATATAGTGTAGTCCAAGTATTGTCTGTTCTTAATAAAGACAAATGCTTGTCTAAATCTTCTTTAGTGTACATATAAAGTAACTCAGGGTTTTCAAGAAGAAAAAAACAATTTGCATCCTTATTTATGGGATATTGATATATGTATTTATGATTATATATATGAGGTAACAACATACTTGTTGCGCAAATTTTCGCATCGTCCGGTATTAATTTAGTGGCCTCATTAATAGCTGAAATATTATACGAACATTCATAATGACTTTTGTCGTAGAATTGACTGTGAACTTTTGAGTAATATAAAGATGTTCTAATCTCAAGTTTATCATAATTACTTTTATATGTATACCAAATTAACAAGACAGTAGGCATCAATGCAATTTTCGGGCTCTTTTTTAACATAGCAATAACTTCAATTGCACCCATAGTAATAATAGGGACAAATTCAATGGAATAATGCCCATTAATCCCCCATTTTCCAGCATCATCAGAAAACATTTTTTGAGCAAAAATAGGAATTAACATAATTAAGTAGTCTGGCCTTAAAAACAACAGAACGCCCCCTGATAGCAAAAAAACAGTAAATGTTTCCTCTTTTATTCCATCAAAATAGGGATTGTTCAAGTGGTTATTCAAAAAAAGTTTTATTAAATGCAAAGGATCATTTAGAAACGTTTTAATTGGATTATCACCTAATACAGAATAACTTAAATGAACATAACCATGTCCAGAATTGATAGTGGGTAGAATAATTTTGACGACTAATATAAAGTAAATTATTGCTAATAACCCAAGAACGACTGAAAACATCAAATGCTTTTTACTTTTGAAATTTGAAATGAAAAGCCCTGCACATATAAAACCCAGCCAAAGAGCCATATTTTCTTTACTGATAATAATTAAGATAAAGAATAAAACAACTCTTTTCCAATTTCCAATTTTAAAATAATAAATAAACCAAGGAACAAACATAGCTGCTACTACATTATCATGATAATCATATGATAAGGCAGAAATTATACCCCAAATCCCATAAAATTGAATCATAAAAAGAAGAGGTAAAATTTTATTATCTTCAAATTTTAATTGAGCAAATTTATATATTCCATACCCACCTATGATTATTGCAACTATTTGAAAAATTAGTAAGGTGTAACTTCCAAATATCCAACAGAAAGGTGATATTAAAATAAAATATAATGAGAAATGATCGCCTAATTGACAAGTGTATAATTCATCAGCTATAGAATAATTTGCATTTTGAAAATGTGCATAATTCCAAATAGATTGATTAAACAAGCCTAAATCCAGAGCATAGCTTCTGTAATTATAATGGTTAACTAATGATATTAAGCAAAAAACAATAAAAAAAATAATTGACACCAAATGGTGTAATTGAATTTTTTTTAAAATATT
>JAEUTR010000282.1 GCA_016787365.1 Bacteroidia bacterium | reverse complement strand
AAAAATGAAGTACTTACACCTTCACTTTCCACAGATTCTACTTTATAATGCTCTTTTCCGAAGAGTTTTTTAAATAACTCGTTAGAGTTTTGTAAGCTTTTCACAGCAATCCCAATATGTTCTATTTTCTTAATCATAAGCGCTATTTTGCTCAAAAATAACAGATTTTCCTTAATTTGCTTAAAACTAATAAATCCTTATATTTGTACCCTAAATTTATAACAATGACACAAGCATTAATCTTAGGTATGTTAGGCGGACTTGGAGCTCCTGAAATCATCATTATTTTAGTTATCGTTTTATTATTATTCGGAGGTAAAAAAATCCCTGAATTAATGAAAGGATTAGGTAAAGGAATGAAAGAATTTAAGGATGCTAAAGATGGTAATTCCGAATCGACTGACGTAGAGAAAAAATAATATAGTTAATCAACATTTTTTAAAAGCGTCATTCTGTTCGATTGACGCTTTTATTATTTAATATCAAAACTGTGTATACATTTACAACGATTAAAAATCTTCAATCTGATTTAATGTCTGGAAAAATTTCCTGTGTTCAGTTAGTAGAAGAATCAATAAAAGTCATTGAAACAAAAAAACATTTAAATGCTTTTGTAGAAGTATTTAATGATTCTGCTTTAGCTCAGGCAAAATTAGTAGATGAAAAAATTAAATCGAAAACTGCTGGTAAATTAGCTGGTGTTGTTATTGGTTTAAAAGATAACATCTGTTATAAAGGTCATAAAGTATCTTGTTCATCAAAAATATTAGAAGGTTTCGAATCTTTATATTCTTCAACAGTGGTTGAGCGTTTATTAGCAGAAGATGCTATCATTATTGGTCGTTTAAACTGTGATGAATTTGCGATGGGAAGTAGTAATGAAAATTCTGCTTTTGGTAAAGTATTAAATCCATTAAACGAAAAAACAGTACCGGGTGGTTCTTCAGGAGGTTCAGCAGCAGCAGTGGCGGCAAATTTATGTCATGTGGCATTGGGATCAGATACAGGCGGCTCCATTCGTCAACCGGCTTCATTTACAGGAACTGTTGGGTTAAAACCAACTTACGGAAGAATTTCTCGTTGGGGATTAGTTGCTTATGCTTCTTCATTCGATCAAATTGGGCCTATTACTAAAACAGTGGAAGACGCTGCTATATTATTAGAAATTATGGCAGGTAAAGATGAGTATGATACAACTGCTTCTCAAAAAGCTGTTGGACATTACATAAATGACTTAGCGGAAAATAAAACATATAAAGTCGCTTATTTAAAAGAGTGTGTTGAATCTAACGGATTGGACCCTGAAGTTAAAAAACAGACTTTAGCAGCATTGGATAAGTTAAAAAATGATGGACATACAGTAACGGCCGTTGATTTTCCTTACTTAGATTTTTTAGTACCAACGTATTATGTTTTAACGACAGCAGAAGCTTCTTCAAACCTTTCTCGTTTTGATGGTGTGCATTATGGGTATAGAAGCCCAAATTCAACTGATTTAGAAAGTACTTACAAAAAAACGCGTAGCGAAGGTTTTGGTAAAGAAGTAAAACGTCGTATTATGTTAGGCACTTTTGTATTAAGTGCAGGATATTATGATGCGTATTATAGCAAAGCTCAAAAAGTAAGAAATAAAATTCGTCAAAAAACACGTGAAATTTTAGCTCAACATGATTTTATTGTAACACCTTCAACGCCAAGTACGGCCTTTGAATTTGGAAAAAATAGCACCGACCCAATTAAAATGTATTTGGAAGATATCTTTACAGTACAGGCAAATATTGTTGGTTGCCCGGCTATATCAATACCAAATGGGATACATAGCAATGGCTTGCCAATTGGTTTGCAAATTATGGGACGCGATTTTGAAGAAGGGAATTTGTTGAACTTAGCGAATCAGATATAATTAAGAGACCAAAAAGACAAAAGGGACTGAAGAGACAATAGTATGCAGGAGCAGTTGGCAGAACCTTAAACACGAAATTTTAAACTAGAAACCCAAACAAATGGCAATTACAATTAATAGCGTTATAGACGCCTTAAAATATGTAGATGATCCGGATCTTAAAAAAGATTTGGTAACTCTCGGAATGATTAAAGATGTAGTAGTAGATGGAAAAAACGTAGCCTTTACGGTTGTGTTAACCACTCCAGCTTGTCCTATGAAAGATATGATACACAATGCCTGTGTAAATGCAGTGAAGCATTATGTAGACAAAGAAGCGATTGTAAATGTGAACATGACAGCTAATGTGACTTCTACACGTGATAAAGATTTAGGCACATTATCACAAGTAAAAAACATTATAGCTGTTGCATCTGGAAAAGGTGGAGTAGGTAAATCTACTATTTCTGCAAACTTGGCGGTGGCTTTAGCAAAACAAGGTGCAAAAGTTGGCTTAGTAGATGCTGATATTTATGGCCCATCACAAACGATTATGTTTGATGTGCAAAATGATATGCCGGGTAAAGGCGAATACGAAGGCAAACCAAAAATGAAACCGGTTGAAAGCTACGGAGTAAAATTAAACTCTGTTGGTTTTTTAGCAGGTCCAGATCAGGTAATTGCTCTACGTGGACCAATGGCATCAAAAGCATTAACACAATTATTTACAGATACAGCTTGGGGAGAACTGGATTATTTAATTGTTGATTTACCTCCGGGAACGGGTGATATACAAATTACTTTGTGCAGCACAGTTCCTATTACCGGAGCAGTGATTGTAAGTACGCCACAGGCAGTAGCTTTAGCAGATGCCCGTAAAGGAATTGCTTTATTTAAATTACCTGCGTTGAATGTACCTGTTTTAGGTATTGTTGAGAACATGGCATACTTTACGCCTGAAGAATTGCCTGATAATAAATATTATATTTTTGGTAGAGATGGCGCGAAAAATTTAGCAGCTGAAATGAATTTACCTTTGTTAGGACAAATTCCTTTAGTGCAAAGTATACGCGAAGCTGGGGATGCAGGACGTCCGGCTATTTTGCAAGAAACAACACCTCAGGCATTAGCTTTTAGAGAAATGGCACAAAATGTAGCACAACAGGTAGCGATATTAAATGCTAATAAAGCAAAAGAGAAAGCAGCAACTGCTTAATATCAATTATAAAAATTAAAAAGCTCCTTCAAATTTTTGAAGGAGCTTTTTTAATTTTATTGAATATGTTTTTATTTTTTCGGAATTCTAACCAAAGTTTCTAATAAAAATCCCCAGTATTTTTGTACAGAACTGATTTGTACTCTTTCATCCGGAGAATGTGCTCCTCTGATGTTTGGACCAAATGAAATCATTTGCATATCAGGATAGTTTGTTCCCAAAATACCGCACTCTAAACCTGCATGGCATGCGCTAACTTTTGCTTCCGTATTATAACGCTCTTTGTATAAATCACTCATTAATTTTACAATTGGTGCAGATGGTTTTGGTGTCCAGCCAGGATAAGAACCAGCAGCAGTAATTTCAGCTCCTAATAATTCAAAGGTAGAGGTGATGGCATGTTGCAAATCTATTTTTTCTGTATTAACAGAGCTACGTGTTAAACACTGAATTTGATATGCGCCGTCTTTTACAATTACACGTGCTACATTGTTGGATGTCTGGACTAATCCTGCAATATCAGGACTCATACGGTAAATACCATAAGGACAAGCATAAATACTGCGCAATAATTTATATTGAAAATCTTTATTGAACACCTGTGAAGTGGCTTCAGTATCTTCAATTGTAATTACTAAATTAGGATCAGTTGTATTATATTCTGCTTTTACTACTTTTTCAAATTCCTGAATTTGTTTCTTTAATGCATTTACATCAGAAACACTAATAACAGTAACAGATTCACGTGGAATAGCATTTCGTAAACTTCCACCGTCGATAGATGCAATTTCAATTTGTAAATCGTTACTTAAATTTAGCAGCAATCGATTCATAATTTTATTGGCATTCCCTCTTCCTCTGTGAATGTCCATTCCGGAATGCCCACCGGTTAATCCTTTCACGGATAATTTAAATGCCGATTTGTTTTTTGGAACTTCAGTTGCGTATTTTCCGTTTGCAGTGACGTCAATTCCACCGGCACAGCCTATAGTTAATTCATCATCATCTTCTGTATCTAAATTTAACATAATGCTTCCTTCCAGTAAGCCGCCTTTTAGCGCCAAAGCACCTGTCATGCCTGTTTCTTCGTCAATAGTAAATAATGCTTCAATTGCAGGATGCGGTATATTAGTTGATTCTAATAAAGCCATAATGGACGCCACTCCGATACCATTATCAGCTCCTAATGTTGTTCCATTCGCTTTAACCCAATCACCCTCTACAAACATCTCAATACCTTGTGTATTAAAATCAAAATTTGTAGCAGCATTTTTTTGATGCACCATGTCCAAATGACTTTGTAATACTACAGTTACTCTGTCTTCCATACCTTTAGTAGCAGGTTTTTTAATAATCACATTTCCTACTTCATCAACAATCGTTGGTAATCCTAATTTTTCTCCAAATGCTTTTGCAAAAGCAATCACGCGTTCTTCTTTTTTTGAAGGGCGGGGCACAGCATTTAAATCGGCAAAGTTATTCCACATAGCTGTGGGTTCTAGTTTTCTGATAGCATCGTTCATAGTAGTGGTTTTAAATATTTTTTGAAGTATAAATATAGAATTTCTTATTACTCTTTAAAAGAAATTTTCGCAAAACGGTTACCTGTTTTTTTAGAATAGCTCAATAATAGCATAGATTCAGTGTTTATTTGGTAACTATATTTCATAAAAGCTAAATCAGTATTGAGAGAATTATCAAAAATAAATTGCTCAGTAATCTTTCCTTTGCTATCTATTTGAAATTGTTTATTACAATTATATAGTAAATGTATGGTGTTGTTTTTATGAAATGGAATAAATGACATTGTACCGCCTTTGCAGTTTGGTTTTTCCGTTTTAATAGCATTTGTTATCTTTTGTGTAGTGACAACTCGTTGTTCCTTTATATGAAAAACAGTTTCAATAACTGAACCAAATTGGGTATTGCAATTTCCATCGTTACAAATTGTGTTTTGGGATTCGCACAATAAAACCAAATAATCAGTATCTAATAAATAACTATTGGTTAAATGATAATAATACAGTTTTTCGTCAGGAAATAAATCCTGAACATGCTGGTGCGCATGAGCTATAATAGTTAATTTTTCACTTTCAAGAATAGTGTAAAATACACCTTTCATGCAATGTATGTTTTCCCAATTGGTGCCATAGTTTTTTTCAGTTGAGTAGTTACCCGTGCAAATTAAATTACCCTGAGGATTTAACTGAAGATGAACATCCATAAAACGTTTTTCATCCAGATTGATTTCAGTTTGATATAAAGTATCGTCTTCTGCTTTATAACTTACGACACATAGTTTTGTATATTCTCCTGATTCCGTTTCATTTTTTAAATATTTTTTTTCGGTGTAATATAAATTTTGCTCATCATCTAATATCACATTCGAAACATTGGTTTTGTCAAGTGCTTG
>JAEUTR010000448.1 GCA_016787365.1 Bacteroidia bacterium | reverse complement strand
TAATGCAAATTGAACAACGCCTTTCGAGTTCTTTAGACCACTTACTACCACTGTTAAAGAATAGGTTTCTCCTTTTTGTTTATTAAAGGAAGAGAAGAGCAGTAATGATATTATAGCAATTCTAAATATTTTTAACGGTTTCATTTTAATTGCCTTTTTTAATTGTGAATTTTTCTTTTAGTCGATCTACTAAATAATAAACCATTGGCACTAAATAAACAGTTAATATCAATGATGAAAAAAGTCCACCAATAATTACCCAAGCCAATCCGTTCTTCCATTCACTTGCTGTTCCTTTGCCAAGGGCAATTGGCAACATTCCTATAATCATTGCTATGGTTGTCATTAAGATTGGACGCATACGACCTTTTCCTGCAATTATTAATGCTTCTTTGAAATGTTTTCCCTCCGCTTTCAATTGATTTGTAAAGTCTACAATTAAAATGGCGTTTTTCACTACTAATCCCATGAGCATAATCAATCCAAGCAAAGCAAATAAACTAAGATTGTTTAATGATAAATTCAATGCCAAAAACGCACCAATAGCTGCTACTGGTATTGAAAACAATACCACAAATGGGTAAACGAAACTATCATATAAAGCAACCATGATTAAATAAATCAATAGGAACGAGATTAATAGAACCGAACCCAATGCACCAAAACTATCATTTTGTCTTTTGATATCACTACCCCAAGTCATTTGAATTCCATCGGGTAATGGGTTATTTTTAAGGTAGGCAACTACATCATCAGCAACTGTTCCCGAAGGTCTACCAAGTGCGTCAGATGTAAGCGTTACCGCTGGCTGACGATCTTTTCTTTCCAATAAGGATGGTGAATTATCTCGTTCTACCGTTGCAAACTGCGATACTTCCACTGGTAACCCCATTGGATTAACAATTGAGAGGCGTTGCACATCTTCATAGCTTTGTCTACTGTAACCGTCAAACCAAATTCTTACAGGATATTCTGTTCCGTTTTCTGTTAATGTTGCATCGTCATTCCCAGTAAAAGCTGTTCTTAAATTCATGCCAACATAAGCTGTCGTTAATCCTAAACGCTGCATTTTATCTTTATCGGGAATAATTTTGTATTCAGGACTACCTTGTTCTACAGATAAACGAACATTATCTGACCCCGGTATTTTTTCGATCACAGATTTTAACTCATTTCCAGTTTTCATTACCAGATCTAAATTACTTCCGCTTAAGGTAATTTCTATTGGGGCTGAACGTGGTATCAATCCTAATGCAGCCATTGAGTAATTTATTCCGGGGAATTTCATTTTTAATTCCTCCCTAAGTTTTTTCATAAATTCTTCAGTAGGTTGCTTATTGCGTTCTTTTGCGGATTTTAACTGAATAGTAAATTCGGTCTTATTGGCTGAGCCTACACCTAAACTTCCAATGCCAGTACTCGGACCACCTATATTACTAAACACGGTAGACACATCTGCTTGTTTGATAATATACGTTTCGATTTTTTTTGCAACTAAATTGTTTTGTTGAATGGAAGTTGATTTGTCAAACTCTAAAGCCATACGAAATTTACCCTGATCTCCGGTAGAGATA
>JAEUTR010000432.1 GCA_016787365.1 Bacteroidia bacterium | reverse complement strand
TAATGCAAGTAAAGTGCAATTATATGATTGATCAGAACTGTTACTGGAATTTGTATAGGTATGACTTGTAGTAAAAGTGGGAGCAGTATTTCCATCCCCGAATTTCCATAAATAAGACGTTGCAAATAAACTTGTATTGTTCATACTTGCGTTTAACGGAGAGCAAGAAATGGTTGGCGTAAGAGCAAAATTTGCAATTGGTTTAGCATAAATTTCAGGATAACCCAAAGTAGTATCTTTACAACCGTTTGCAGTTGTAACAATTAATTGAACCGTAAATGTAATATTACTTGACGTTGTGTTGGTAAATGTATGAACAGGATTAGTAAGAGAAGAGGTACCACTAAAATCTCCAAAATTCCAGGTATTAGCAGTTGCTCCTAAAGTATTGTTTAAGAACGTAATTGTCTTTGATGAACATTTTGGAGTATCCAATGTAAAAGTGGCATTTGGTTTAAAATAGGTAAGTACCGGAATGGTAACCGAATCCTTACAACCATTATTATTTAATGCAATTAATTTGCAATTAAAAGTCTGATGACTTGAATTACTTGGATTAGTATAAAGATGAGTTGCATTGAATGTGTTTGTAGTATTACCATCACCATACTGCCATGTATAAGAGTGAGCAAAGCTACTTGAATTACTCATCGTAACATTAAGCGGAGAACATCCTACTGTTGGCGTTAAACTAGCACCGGCAATTGGTTTTGCAAAAATAGTTGTAACCGCATTAGCGGTATCTTTACATCCGGAACCACTTGTGCTTATTAATTGAACACTAAACGTTAAATTGCCAATAGTGTTATTCGTGTATGTATGAGTAGGATTTGTAATGGTTGATAAAGGACTTGAATCTCCAAAATTCCAACTGCTTGTACTTGCTCCCTGAGAAGTATTAGTAAACGTAATAATTTTAGATAAACATCTTGGCGTATCTAATGCAAAACGAGCATCAGGTTTAAAATAAGTTAAAACAGGTACACTAATAGAATCCTTACAGCCATTATTATTGACGGCAACTAAAGAACAACTAAATGTTTGATTACTTGTACTGCTAGTATTAATATATGTGTGACTTGTATTTGCAGAAGGATCAGAATTTCCGTCACCAAAATGCCAGGTGTAAGAGTGAGCAAAACTACTTGAATTACTCATAGTCACATTAAGCGGAGAGCAGCCAACTGTCGGCGTTAAACCGGCGCCTGCAATTGGTTTTGCGAAAATAGTTGCATTTGCATAGGATGTGTCTTTGCATCCAAATGAACTTGTGCTAATCATTTGAACGCTAAACGTTAAATTACTAATAGTATTATTTGTGTACGTATGAGTAGGATTTGTAATAGCTGATAAAGGACTTAAATCACCAAAATTCCAGCTATCAGTAGTAGAGCCCTGAGAAGTATTTGTAAACGTAATGGTTTTGGATAAACATCTTGGAGTGTCTAATGCAAAATTTGAAAATGGTTTATAATAAACTAAAATTTGCTGATTGATAGAATCTTTACATCCATTAACAGATGTAGCAACTAATGTACAGGTGAATGTTTGATTACTGGTATTACTCGTATTGTTATACGTGTGATTGGGATTAGTTGTAGAAGCCGTATTAGTGTCACCAAATTTCCATAAATAAGTTGCACCTGAAATACTGGTATTGCTAAATGTGGTTGCTAAAGGTGAACACCCAACCGTTGGAGTTACTATAAAATTGGCTAACGGTTGCGCAAAAACCACAGGATAACCATAAGTTGTATCAATACATGAAAAAGCATTTGAGGCAATTAGCTGCACAGTATATGTTTTATTAACGGTAGTGGTGTTTGTAAAAACGTGTGTTGGATTAGGAGAAAATTGTTTAGGGCTTCCGTCTCCAAAATCCCATTCATAAGTAACGGCACCAAGTACCGGAGGAAAATTTATACTTAAAGGAGAACAACCACTATTTGGAACCATCGTAAAATTAAATATTGGTCGCGGATAAATAGTTACAGTTAATGAGGTACTATCTTTACATCCGTTGCTACTTGTTGCAATTAATTGTGCTGTATAGGTTTGAATTAAAAGCGTAGAATTTATATAGGTGTGTGATAAAACAGAAGTAGTAGAAGTACTTATTGACAAGTCTCCAAATTTCCATGTATAGTTTATGGCACCTATTGAATTATTTGTAAAAGTTGCTGCTACCGGAGAACATCCTGCCGGAGCATTTACCGAAAAAGACGAAGTAGGTTTTGTAAATACGGTTACTGTAGTCGATTGAGTATCAGAGCATCCTGCAACAGTTAGTGCTGTTAAATTTATATAATAAGTCTTGTTTGTAGTAGTTGTATTTGTAAAAGCTTCTAAAGGATCTGTAGCAGAAGAAGTATTACCATTCCCAAAATCCCATAAATAGGAAGTTGCATTAGCAGATGTATTTGTAAAATTAACCGTTAAAGTAGGACAGCCATTAACCGGAGTCATTGTAAAATCAGCAGTGGGTTTTAAATTAACTAAAATATTTTGTGTAACTGAATGTGTACAATTTGCTGTATTTACAATTAATTGTACTGAATAGGTATTTTGTGTTGTATACGTATGAGAAGGACTTTGAATGGAAGATGTGGCAGTAGGAGAGGCATCACCAAAATCCCAACTCCAAGATGTAATTGGGTCGCCAATGGCATGAGTTGAATTGTCGGTAAAGGATGCAGGCGAACCTACGCAGGCATTACTAAAAGTAAATGCAGCTGTCGGAATCTGATATACCGTCATAGGAGCGGTAAATGTGTGAATACATGTATTAGCGGCGGTTACAGTTAACGAGGCTACAAAACTACCTACTGTATTATAATTTTGCGGAGGAGGATTTTGTCCTATAAATGTCGTTGAATTTCCGAAATTCCAATTCCACGCAACAGCACTGGTAGATAAGTCGGTAAATGTAGCTCCTGTAATACTGTTACAGCCTTTGTTTGGAGTAACCGAAAAATTTGCTGTTGGGCGAGGAAGGATATTAATGACAACTCTTTCGGTGTCTGTACATGCAGCACCTCCACCACCAATTAGGGCAACCACAGAAACAGTATAAGTTCCCGGTGTGTTATAAGTAAATGTTTGTGCTCCAAAAGCTCTGGTTACAAAACCGCCACCTGTACCAAAATTCCATTTATATTGATAACCAGTGGCACTTGTATTTGTAAAAGTTACGGCGGCACCTTGACAGAAAGGACCTGCTGGAGCAATTACTCCTGCATTCGGAGGATTAACGATAGTAACAGATTGAACGATTGTACTGATCCCACACAAATTACTGTCGGATAATAAGACGGTATAAGTTCCTACAGAAGGAAATGCAACAGTTAGCGGTGATGTTGGGGGCCATGGTCTCCAGTTAATAATAGAGTCATGTCCTAAACCCCAATAATTTCCTAAATTCCATTTTTCCTGACGTTGAAAAGTATTTCCTTGAGGAACACAATTTCTATTGGTAGTATTAGTAAAGGTAAACACATTGTCTGGCCAGCATTTTATAAATGCGGAAGGGGTGATGGCAGCATTATCTCTGTCATAAATTTGAATAGGGTTAAAATTTGCAATGGTAGGAATAGATGTACAGTAATTTCTCGCTGTTAAAGTAACTGCAGTTTGGCAATTTACAGTTCCCGGATTATAAGTATGAGAAATGGTTTGCCCTGAATTACTAAAATTAAAAGTCAGAGGAGGTGTTCCGTCACCAAAATTCCATGTAAACCATGTAGTTTCCGAAACATCTGTACTTGAATTTGTAAAGAGTAAGGCTTTAGGAGCACAGGCAGTGGTTACCCCTCCAATAGGAATTTGAATGGAAGAGTTTACAGGTTTTTCCATAACAGCTAAACCAGTAAGAGTGCAACTTAGTGCAGGTATTGTTATTGTAATAACAAATGTATCAGGAGACGCTGAATTGTATACATGATTAATTAAAGAATTGGCAGTGTAAGTTCCTCCTGAAGTATTGGATGTGCCATCTCCCCAATTGATAGTATAAGCTCCCCAACTAGTATTTGAAGAAATATTCATATTGTATGTGCCTGTTCCTTGGCAGTCAATAAAATAAGGCTTGGTTACTAAATTACCCAAGTAATCATATATCTGAGGACATTGAGCCGTTACTAATTTTGAGCTAATTAATAACAATAATATATATAATGTGCGTTTAAGCATATAAAGTACAAAATAAAAACAGGTTCTATAAGCCGAGTTCTGTTTCGTTTACCAACAGGCAAACGACTTCCATCATTTATCTATGCAGCCTACCCTCCCTAATATAACCAAGGTTATTGCCACGAGTCGCAGCAAAATTAGGGTTTACATGGCCTTACAACATAAGAGGTTTGTCCTGTGTGATTGTTACCAATTACACATGTGAGCTCTTACCTCACATTTTCACTATGACCATTCGCCAACTGACGAATGGCTACCTGGTTTTCTGTGACACTATCTGTTATATTTTTATTCCTAAAAATATACCCACTTTTTCAAGTGGCAAATTACCCTGCGTTGCCCGGACTTTCCTCCCTTAAAAATAAAGAGCGATGAAACAAACCTGTTTTGTATAAAGTTAAGGAAAATTAGAAACATAATATCGTTTTTTTTATTTTTTTTATAGAATAGGTTTCGAAGATAAATATCCGATTTTTTATGTTTTTTAGTTAGAATTGAATTTATTTTAAATAGGGTGCCAGCCCATTATTTTTTTTCGAAAAATTAATGGAGATTTGGAAGTAACAATACTAAACTTATTATAAATATCAATCAGTTATGACAAAAAAACTACAAAACGTATTTAACTATATCTTTTTAGCCGGAATTGCATTTGTATTTCCTGAAAATATACATGCACAATGCACATCTTTGGCATTGCCGTACTCTGAAAATTTCACTTCTGTTTCCTTAGGTGCCAGTTGTAGTTGGACGGCTAGTTCTGCATCTAGTGGGGCAGGTTGGTCTAAAGATGCAACTGCATATGCAGGTGGAACAAGTCCGGAAATGCAGGCTTATGGAA
The DNA here is from genome assembly GCA_016787365.1 of Bacteroidia bacterium. Taxonomy (GTDB): domain Bacteria; phylum Bacteroidota; class Bacteroidia; order B-17B0; family Aurantibacillaceae; genus UBA4416. Next base: position 1,603 of record JAEUTR010000432.1, on the reverse strand, counting down.
ATAATGCTTGTGCAGGATGCGTGGAAACCGTTTCATTAACTCTTGCATCGCCATTAAACACTTCCACTGTAACTTCTTTAGAATTATCGTTTAAGCATAAATTATATGTTACTAATCAGGCAACTTCAGGACCTGCTTCAGGAACACTTAAAATGCAAACATCTGCAAACGGCACAGTATGGACAGATCGTTGGACTCACAGTTATACAATGTCTGGTACTTCACTTACATCTGTTGCATCAGGAACTATTAACGTACCCGCATTTAATCCTTCGAGCAATGATACGTACATTCGTTTTACTATAACGGGCGTCATGTTTAAGGTGTGGGGTTGGCAAATAGATGATGTATCTGCTGTTTCTCCTGTTACTACAGGCATTCAAACAAAAGAGTTAACAAACATCAGTGTTTTGTATCCTAATCCCGTTAATTCAGTAGTCCATATAAAACTAGATGAAAATAAGTTAGTTTCAAAAGCCTATAGCGTAAAAGTAGTTGACGTTTTAGGAAAAGAAATTCTAAATGAGGTTTATAAAGAAAATATAGACTTATCAATTCTAGAGAAAGGAATTTATTTCTTGAATCTTTATGGAGATAACCAATTGATAGAAACAAAGAAAATTATTAAAGAATAATTATTCTCATTTTTTATTACAACTATATATGTAAATAATGATACCGGAGTTATTCTCCGGTATTTGTTTTTTGTTCAAAATCTTTTAGTTGTTTTAGATATGTTTGCGCACTTTTATCCGCAACCATATCCAACGTAAATAAAAAAACGGTTTGAATTAAAACACCTAATAATACACCTTTCCAAAATACGTGATTGGTTTTACGAAGTAATAGTAATAAAATTCCACAGGATATAATTAAAAATACTTCTACTGACTTGTATATAGTAAAGTGATGTATCACTTTTTCTATTCTGGGTAACTCTTCTGTTTTTATTTTTTGAGGCTCATCTCTGAGACTATGTTGAACTTTAATTATGTCATTGGGTGAACGCGTAAATATGACAGTACCTATTATTAGTTGTAATAACCCAATAACCAAAAATGGAATTGCTATTCCTTTAAAAAAAGAATACTTAATAATAAGTAAAAAAATACAAGCTAAGAAAATCGTCATTATTCCTATAATAATGATACATAAAGCCGTAATTCTTTCTTCAGAAAAATAGGTCGTTATAAAATCAGTTTCATGTTGCATTTCGTATCGTTTGAATATATAGCCATACTTCTAATGAGTTCAGCTATATTGATTTTCTAAATTTAGTTTATTTTTCATTGAGGGGATATCCCCTCAAAAATATTTTTTAAGCCGTTGTAATTTTATTAGCAAAAGAATATCTCTAATTTTTTAATTATATAAAGACAATACAAGACCATGAAAATTAAATTACCATTTTTGCTAATATGTGTTTATTTTCTAGCTTTTTTAAGTGGAATTTCGCAAACAACCTCTGTTTACTATGATAATTTTTCTGCACCTGGTGCTGATTGGAGCCAGTTTACGGGCGTTTCTCCTGGTACAAGTGGAACTCCTAAAAATACTAACTGGACTATGACTAGTACATCTGGTGGTTTTGGACATGGTGTTG
>JAEUTR010000413.1 GCA_016787365.1 Bacteroidia bacterium | reverse complement strand
AGATAATAAAAGCGGGGGTGAATACCCCCGCAAAACGACTCAAGAAATAAAATTAAATAATTGACTTTAAGTAAATTAAGTTTACAAAAAGTGCTTAGGTGATAAAGTGAACATTACCCTATGGAACAAATCCAATTTTAGAACAAAAAATTTCCAATTGATTATTTGAAATTTTTAGTTTGAAAATAATTCCATTTGAAGCATCTTTTATTTTTGCTATTGTGTCGATGTTATATATTCCATTAAATAAATTATTGGTTGATCTGATTGTTAAAGAATATTTACCTTTTTTTTCTGATACAGACCACTCACCTTTTTCTTTTATAGTATGGTTATCTTTGATATCTATAATTGGAAGTTCACATGTTTTATCCTTTTTTAAAACAAAAGCATTAGCTAATAAACTATCTCTAATTGGCTTATTATAGAAATATATATCGTCAATTATCCATGTTCCTATTATATCCTTTTCAACTTTACTTTCACATGAAGCTATTGAAATTAAAACTAAAATAAATATTAAATTCTTTACAATCTTATAAAACATAAGTTTTTATTAATTAGGTACAACTATATTTTTATTTACACTTGTATTATCAGATGGAGTATAACTTGACCCATTATCTCCTGTGGTTATAGTTGTCGTTCCTCTATAGTTTTTAGATATTTTTTTCACTATATCCATACCTATTTGATAAATATCATTATTATTTGTAGGATTTGTGCCTGACAAAACAACACTCGCAATATTTGCTAAATCTTTAGTATTTTGATATTGTGGAGGAATTAATCCATCTTTTAATGCAACATTCATATCCTGCATAACATTTTTAACTAACAAAGATGTATGTTCTTCAACTTTGGTTTGGTCTTCTAACTTATCAAATATTTGCTTTTGTTCAAATATCCACATCCCAGCATTTAAAATTGCAGCAGCTCCAGATAGTCCTTTAGCAAAATTATTATATTTCCCAGAAGGAGCAGATGTAGCACCACCTTCCGATTGATTAAGTTTGTTTCCTTTATATCTCATATCTGGATTTCCGTCTTTTCTTTTAGGTGCTCCAAATTCAATCTTATCCCATTTACTATACTGACTTTGATTCGCAATATAGCTATAATCATTATCCAAGCTCAAAGCATCAGTAGGAACTTTCACACCATCAGAATAAGTTATTTGTCCCAACTTTGTTGGCCATCCTATATTACCAGAAGTTCCTCCTGTCGCATTGTCTCTTGCAATCCAGGCATTTCTGGTAGTAGTATTATAGTTATCTAAATTCACATGAATTTCACCACTGATAATTTTAATTCGTACTTCTCTATAATCTAAATATTCGAGTCCATCCAAATCAATCCCAGATATACAACTATTTCCAGCAAATTGATAAGGTGTCCACCAAGCAAATTTCTTTGTTAATGGGTCAACACTCAAGAACCGTCCTAAGGCTGGGTTATAAATTCTCATACCATAGTCTTGGGTACCCTGACCTGTTCCAACAACCTCGTTATCATTCTCTTTCCCATTAAAGCCGTATCTGTAAGCACTGCTTGTAAGTTGTCTGCCGGGCATTGGGCTTCCGAATGAATAGTGATGCTTTCTGAACTTCAACAAGTTGCAGCATTTTAAAGAACGATTTTATACAAATATAAGCTTTTTTTAGTTCAAAAAAACACTTTTTTTAGTGTCCATTTTGGTGAGTTTTTCAAAAGCTTTGTCGGTATGTTCGTCAACATATTCTTGTGCAAATTCCACATACCTAAAAAATTCTTTGCTATTGGCTGCATGGCCTGATATTTTACGAACCACCTGATCGGGTATTCCTAA
>JAEUTR010000379.1 GCA_016787365.1 Bacteroidia bacterium | reverse complement strand
CATCTTTGTTGCAAAACTGATCGAAAAATGTATAGCTTTTAAATTAAAAGTGTTGACTAAGTTCTTGGTTTTAATAACAACAGTCGTTCATTAAAAATTAACAAAAATGAATAATAAAGAGAGATCAGAAGAACTTATCCGCCTCAAAAGAGAAATTGCTTTCCAAAAAGTAGAAATTGAAACGCAGTCTGCGGAGTTAATATTATCCAAAAAAGAACTTGGTTTTCTAAATAAAGAAAAACAGAAAAGAGCGGATGAATTATTAATTGCGAATAAAGAACTTGCTTTTCAAAATAAAGAGAAGCAAAAAAGAGCAGATGAATTATTAATAGCAAATAAAGAACTTGTTTTTCAAAATAAAGAGAAACAAAAGCGAGCTGATGAATTATTGATAGCAAATAAAGAACTTGCTTTTCAAAATGAAGAGAAACAAAAAAGAGCGGATGAATTACTAATTGCAAATAAAGAACTCGTTTTTCAAAATAAAGAGAAACAAAAACGGGCTGATGAATTATTAATTGCAAATAAGAATCTCGATATACAATACAAAGAAAAGGGAGAATTGACAGTAGAGCTTACCTTGGCTTATGAAGAGCTAAAAAAAACGGAAGTATATCTTAGAAGCCATATTAAAGGACTGGAAGAACTGATATTTATAACGTCACATAAGGTAAGGCAACCTGTGGCTCATATTCTAGGCGTATCTAACCTAATTAATCTATCCACAAATTATTCTTTAGAAGAACTGAAAAAAATTGTTGGTTACATAAAACACTCCTCTCTTGCCTTAGATAATTTCACAAGAGAACTTACAACATCTATGAATGACATACAAAAAGGAGGTGGTAAAAATTGGGATGCAGCTACCAAATTAGCGTCATAATAAGCTGACCATTTATCTTTGTTAGTAGCGTTTCGGTAGACACAGTTTCAAATCAAACCGTTGCTTAGCACGAAACCGTTACCTGCAAGTTTAGAAAAACAACATCGTGACAAATAGAAACAAATATTTAGCTATATTATTTAGTGTTCTTGCAATTATTGTGGCGACTTTTTCTATATATAAATTCTTGCAAAAACCAGTTGACCCGTTCTTCGACGCAGAAAAAGATATACAACGTGGCGACATACACTTAATAAGTTATGGGTTAGCTTTGACAACACCAGACGAAATTAATGCTAAGAAAAAGGTTGACAGTATCGAAAAGAAATTAGGATTTTACTGGAAAAATTATGGATGCGTAGTTGACAGTACATCAAATGCTCTAGCTCAGCAGTATAATGACAAAATAATCGAATATCTAAACAATCGAAACGGAATTGACTGGTTTATAAAATATAGCAATACAGCAGACTCGATATACAAAAACGTCAAATAAAAAACCAGCAGGTAACATACGCTAAGACAACAGTTTGGCAAATGCTTCGGTTTCGCTCAGCACAGGCTTAAAGCTTTTGCAAAAGCTGTCGCTCCGCGAAAGACATTTATTTTCACTTTGCAAAAGTCCATTAAACATTTATCTTTGTTAATACCGTTTCGGCAGACATAGTTTCAAACCACACTACTGATGGCTGCAAAGCGTTATCCGTTATTGTAAAAATGAAAACAGATTCCTTATCCATAATCCCAACATATAACATTCTTAAGAAAGAGGATATGATTCTAGCTTCAGAATTATTTACACACAAAAGCTTCAAGAAAAATGACAATATCTTAAAACCTGGTTCAAATTCAAAGAATATATATTTTCTTATTTCCGGTTTGGTTTACTCCCAATCCATTGATGAAAAAATCAACTGGTACGAATTCGAAGGTCAATCATTCGCAGATATTGAAAGTGTTTTTTTTAATAAAAAATGCGAGCAGTACATTCGTTGTGCAGAAAATTCTCAAGTCGTTTATATCACCAAAAATGATCTTTTAGAGTTAGTCAATACAAATCATAACTGGTCTATATGGTATGTTTCTTTTTTAGAAGAAATTATTCAAAGATTATACTTCTATTATCAAAATTTGTTAGTTAAAGATGCGTCACAGCGATATAGTGAATTAATGGGACTACATCCCGAGATTCTTCAACGTATTCCATTAGGTCATATTTCATCATACCTTGGTATTTCTCAAGTAAGTTTAAGTAGAATCAGGGCTGGGAAACAAAAGAAAAAGGCATGACGTTTTTAACATATGTAAAAGGAATTGTAATTCCGGGAACATACCTTTGACGTTATATAAAACAATCGAGTGCCATGCTAATCAATTTTTTACTTGCAACGGCTTTTTACTTTTCATTTAATTATTCAAATAATATAGAAGGAAGGTGGAAAACAGAGTTGGATAATAGCGTTGTTGAATTTGCAATGAATTCAGGGGTGGTGTCAGGAAAAATAATTGCATCCGATGATAAAAAAAACATTGGTATTGTAGTTATTAAATCAATAGTAGCTATTAAAAACGGTAAATACGAATGCAATATATATGACCCGAAGCTTAAAAGGTATTTTGATGCTACATTGGCTTTTCTAGACAAAGACCGATTGCAAGTTAAGGCTTCATGTTGCTTTGGCCTCTTTAATGAAACATACACTTGGAAAAGGTTATAGTTAGCAATTATTTTTTTATAGTCAAGTTTATTATAAAAACTAATTTGTTCTTTGTTTAATTTAGTTTATCTCAGTCTCCATTCCGGGTATAAACTTCATTGTCTTTTTAAAATGATCTATATGATAAAATTACAAAACTCCACAATTAAAGTAAACAAGTTTTTTAATGAACTCTTCGGACGTGAAACTACTAGGTTTGACCTTCTTTTAATTTTGTTTGGTTTAATTATTTTGACTGTTGCCACACAAAAAATGTGTTTTGGAAGTGATTTGTCTGTATCTAAAAAAATCATACTCGCATTTTTAACATTGGACATAGGTGGAGGAGTAATTGCAAATTTCACTGAGGGGACAAATAACTATTACTCAGAAAATGCAAAAAGGAGGTATCTATTCATAGTAATTCATATTCTGCAACCTCTGATTTTAAGTTGGATTTTTGAAAATAATATTTTCATGATTTTAAGTCTGACAGTTTATGTTCTAATTAGTTCTTTTATCATAACAAGTATTAAACAAAAAAACACTCAAAAAACTATTGCTGCAACAATGTTATTAACTGCCATAATTTTGATATTTTCACTTCCTTTTTCACAGTTAGTACTTCAACTAATTTTACTTATTTATTCATTAAAATTAATTTTGTCCTTTTCCGTAAATTGGACAAATCAATCATAAAAAAATGGAAATCGTTTTAAAACCAATAGCCAAAGTAACAAACTCAAGGACTGAACCAATAGATGATAACTGGGAAACAATCATCGCTAACATTGAACTTGCTGAGCATATTCCAACAGAAGCCTTTAACAACATTTCGGATTTCTCTCACCTCGAAGTCATTTACTATTTTGACAAAGTAAAAAAAGAAGATATTGTACTTTTTGGGCACCCAAGAGGTAATCCAAAATATCCAATAGTAGGTATTTTTGGGCAACGTAAAAAAGATAGACCAAACCAAATTGGGCTTGCAACAGTCGAGTTATTGGAACACAATGGCAGGTCAATTAAAGTAAAATTCCTTGATGCTATTGATGGAACACCAATTTTAGACATCAAACCTGTCTTTAAAGAATTTCAACCACAAACAGATATAAGACAACCTATTTGGGTAGCAGACCTAATGAAAAACTATTGGAAGCAAATGGAGTAAACAACAAACGGCAACAACACCTAAAACTTATGCGGGCGATATCAAAGCATTTGCAAACAAGGTCGCTTGGCGAAATACATCCATTTTACATTTCTAATGTGTAGAAACATTTTAACTTTTTTATTAATATTCGGTGACAATGCCCTGAGACGCACAAGTTCTAGCTACCAGCCGTTAGCGGTTAGCTATAAAAAACATATACTACTGACATTGGGTTGTCAGTTGGACAATATAATTTTGAAGAAAAATCAAAATGAAAATAGAGAAAATAAAACCATTTGACGGCCAACATTGCGAAACAACAGCGACAGGCACTTTGTTGAAACAGCTCGACATTGAACTTTCTGAACCAATGCTTTTTGGTTTGGGAGAAGGACTTGGATTTATCTTTTGGAATATGAAATCAATGGATTTTCCATTTATTGGTGGACGAGTTAAACCTGACGTTTTAACAGAAAACATTGCACGAAATCTGAATCTTGAATTGACTGTTAAAGAAACTTCATCAACTCGGAAGGCTTGGGAGAGTGTAAAAGAAATTATTGACAACGGACAAGCAGTCGGCTTAAAATTAGACTGTTATCATTTACAATATTTTTCACGACCATTTCATTTTGCAGGACATTATACGGCACTTTATGGCTATGACAACGAAAACGCTTTTTTGGTAGACACAAAACAACAGGGCGGGCAAGTGAAAACAACTTTGAAAAGTTTAGCATTGGCAAGAGCCGAAAAAGGTCCAATGTCTTCTAAAAATTTGTATTACACTTTGCGTAAAACAGACAAACAATTTGATTTAAAAACTTCGATAATAACTGCAATTAGAAATAATGCTACAGAATATATAAATCCACCAATAACAAATATTGGCTACAAAGGTATTTTCAAAATGAGTGCTGAAATTATTAAGTGGTTTAAGACAAGTAAAGACATTGAAAACGACTTTAAAACATCTGCAATGCTTATGGAAAAAGCAGGGACAGGTGGAGCACTATTTAGAAATTTGTACCGAGACTTTTTAAAGGAAAGTTATGACATATTAAAACTTGACAAGCTTAAATCAGCACACGAAGCATTTGTAGAAATTGCTGACCTATGGACTTCAGTTTCTGAATTGTTTGAAAAAGTGAGCCAAACGAAAGACTTTAGGTATATTGAACAAGCGTCAGAAATTTTAAAGAAAATATCAGACAAAGAAAAAAAGACAATGGAAATATTGGCGACAATATAGCCGAACCGCTAACATCGGTTTTGCGTTAGTGGGCAGACAGTACGAATAGAAACATTTTAGGGTACTAGTAACAGTTTTTAATTCCCTCCTCTCTTTTTGGGTTTTGCAAACCCGTTTTGGCTATTCCTAATTTAGCACATTTGTTTTTTTGCAAAAGACAGGCAAAAAAACCAAATAAGCTAAATTTCTGCCATCAACAAATAGGTGTGCTTCGCCCCATTTTGCAAGTGCTCTCAGTGTTCCAAAAAGTGCGCCACAGGCGTACGATTTCTTTAATTAAAACTCCAACTTATAGCTTAATATTGGTATTAAGGGTGTTTGATACCAACTAACTATACTTTCTGATTTAGCATTAAAATACTGACCACCTACATTTTTACGGTTAGTCGTGTTTTGAATATCTAAAGCAAATGTGCTTGTTACTTTTTTGTAGTTTCGTTTTAAGCTGATACGAATATCTAATCTGTAGTAGTCAGGGTTTTTATTTTCAAATGCTTTATCGTTTTGTAGAACCGTTTCGCCAGATACTTTCGAGGCTACTAAATCAATTGGTGTATTTCGGTAACCACCTACGTAAACTGATTTAAAATTTGCTCCAATAATTCTCCCTTTACGTTTTTCAGATAAAATCCATTCTTTACCTAAAGTAACAGTTAAGGCATAATTAGTATTAAATTGTGTATTGTACCATTTATTATTAGCGGCTTTGTACTTTGAGTCATACAATGAAGCTGAAACTAAATAATATAGGTTTTTGTGTAAAAAGCGTTCGTAAGTTAACTCTAATCCATAGTTTTTACCTAAGCCATTATTAACTAATTGATTGGTGTAAAAACCATCGGTAGAATTTAAAATTGAATACGTATTTGATTTGTCGTTACTAATTGGCACATTAAATAAATGTTGATAGTATAATTCTGTTTTTATATGAGAAAAATCATTAATTGACCAATCATAGCCTAATACCAAATGATGTGCTTTACTTAAATCTAAATTTTTATTTAACGTTGTTGTTTTACCTAAACTATCTGTGGATTGAGCGAAGTAAACACCAATAGGTTGAACTTGGCTATGCAAGCCGTATCCAAATGAAATATTGTTTTTGTTATTTAAGCTGTATTTTAAACTTGCACGTGGTTCGACAGCAAACGAATTATTTAAAAATAATTGTAAATAGTGTAAACCAATGTTTGTAGTAATTTTGTTATTAAACTTATGATTTAATTGAAAGTAAGCTTGAGTAGTTTGTGTTGATCCTTTAAGATTAATTCTTGTTAATAGTACAGTTGTATCTGTATTATTTTTTTTACTTAGATTATAATTTAGTTGATTAACAATTAAACCTGTTCTAATGCTACTTTTAGCATTGATTTTTTTTGTGTAAGTTGATGATAAAGTTATTTTACTCTGACTATACTTCTCTTTATACAAATCAGTAAACGTGGTTAAATCATTTTCCAATTTTGCAGCTTCATTACCGTTTTCTGTTCCAGAAAAAACTAATGCTGTTTTTAAGTAAGATTGATTGCTAAATAATTTTGTATGTGTTACCCCAGCTGCACCTGTATTGCTTTTATACAATGTATTTAATTTATAAAAATCATCGCCATCCCATTTAATACTGTCTTTTACTGCTTTTGTAATTTGATAACTTAAGCCACCAAAGCCAAATAAACTAAAGTTTCCAACTTTTTTAGTTGGTAAAAATACGTTGAATGACAAGTCTTGAAAATTCGTTATTGCATCTCCTAAAGGAACTCCAAGTTTAGCAAGTACGTTTAAGGTAGAATAGCGATAGTTTATTAAATAAGAGCCGCCATATCCTTTTTTAAAGGGACCTTCGGCAGCAATGTCAGCACCTAAAACGCCTAATTGAAATGTATATTCACGTTTTTGGTCATTTCCTTTTCTAAGTTTTAAATCGAAAACACCTGACAGTGCATTTCCGTATTCAGCAGCAAATGCTCCAGTAGCAAAATCCGAATTACTTAATAATTGCGCGCTTAATATTGATACTCCACCACCTGAAGTACCCACTGCCGAAAAATGGTTGGGGTTAGGAATTTCAACGCCTTCCATTCTCCATAATAAACCATTTGGAGAGTTTCCTCTTATCGAAATCATATTTCCTCCATCACCAGCATTTACAACTCCTGCAAAAGACGTTGCCATTCGACCAGGATCGTTAACTGCGGCTGCAAATTTTTGAGTTTCTTCAACAGAAAATGCTCTAGTACTCACACTAGACATTTCATTTAATGGTTTAGTTTTATCTGTTTTAGCGGTGACAATAACTTCATCCATTGCTTTAATATCCTCTTCTAACTGCACGGTTAATACTAGCTCTTTACCCGCATTAACAGATAAATTTTGCATCGTGATTTCTTTATAGCCTAAAAACGAAATTTTTAAAGTTTGCTTTCCTACAGCTACATTACTTAATAAAAAATTCCCTTCACTATCAGTTGTGGTTGCAATAATAGGATTTGAATTTACTATTTGAATAATTGCACCAGGTAATGGTGATTGCGAAATTTTATCGATAACTGTACCTCTCACATTTTGGGTAGCAGATTGTGCTATTAAAAATGTATTGAAAAAACAGGCAAAAAATGTGGTAACGAAAATGCTTTTTAAGTGTTTCATAATAATGTATAATTTGATTTATACTTATATGAAAACCGAAATTGGTTTT
>JAEUTR010000376.1 GCA_016787365.1 Bacteroidia bacterium | reverse complement strand
GGTAAGGTCATTTTTTTTTCTTTAATATCAATACCTGTAGGTTTTCCAATAGATGTATCATCACCAAAATCAAATAAATCATCTTTTATTTGAAAAGCTATTCCTGTATTAATTCCAAATTCTTTAAATTGATTAATTATTTTTTCATCATTAGTAACAGATGCTACCCCAGCAGAACAACATGCTGCAATTAACGCAGCTGTTTTTTTTGTAATAATTTCAAAATAAATCTCTTCTGATATATCTAATTTTCTGGCTTTCTCTATTTGAAGTAATTCACCTTCGCTCATTTCACGAACGGCTGTACTTACAATTTTCAATAAATGAAAATCGTTATTATCTAATGACAATAGCAATCCACTTGATAATAAAAAGTCACCAATTAAAACCGCTATTTTATTTTTCCATAAAGCATTTACGCTAAAAAAGCCTCTACGTTCATTACTATCATCCACTACATCGTCATGTACTAACGTAGCTGTATGTAGTAATTCAATTAAAGAAGCTGCTCTATAAGTACTTTCATTGATAGAGCCGGCACTTTGTGCACTCAAAAACACAAACATTGGGCGAATTTGCTTACCCTTACGTTTTACAATATAGTTTGTAATTTTATCTAATAAAGGCACGTTACTTTTCATCGACTGCTTGAACTTAATTTCAAACTCGTCCATGTGCTTGTTAATTGGCGCTTTTATTTGATCTACAATATTGCTCACTATAAAAAAGTAGCGTAAATATATGGTTTAAAAAATAGATTTTTTACTTCTTGCAATGTTATTTAATGTAAAATATCGCTTCGGTTCTCGACTTCTCCTTCGACTCCGCTCAGGATGACAGCTCGAACTGACAAATTCAATTTGAAAAACATCGTACTAGACAAAAATACGAAGCAAAAAAAAATCCTCCCATTTCTGAGAGGATTTTAAGCAATTTAAAAAGTTTAACCCTTAATTATACCCTAGTCAATTGCCTTTATCTTAATTTAAATTAATTGCTGGAATTTTTCCTTCTTTAATTAAATTGATTGTTTTTTGCTTATGATCTTCAAAACTTCCAAAAGCTAATGCATCTAACATTTCTGAACGAGACATATTTGGATTTCCGAATTGTTTTTTAATGTCTTCTGAACAACGATCAACGTATTTTTCAAACTTATTAGGAGCCCATAAATAATCTTTTTTTATAGCTTCTTTTTCAATTTTAAATTCTTCTGGTAAACCGCCTTCAATTTTTGATTTAATATCTAAACCTTCATAAGATTTTGGTAATTGACGGTTGTCAAATAAAAATGGTTTAGAAATCATAATCACATGTTTCTTTCTTTTTGGGTCAATCATTGATAAACCTTCGATTCTAAGTCCCTTTTTCTTAAGAGAACCGAATTTACTTTCAAAGCTTTTTAAAATCTCAAACATGGCGGTATAGTTACAGTTATTAACAAAGGTAAGTTCAAAATTGTTAATAAACTAACTTATTAGACGAATAAGCCGAATTTACCCTACCAAAAAATGTTCAAAATATGTTTCTTACGTGTTAATTACACGTTAAAAACAGGTAAATTTAAAATACAAAATGTTGATTATCAGTAATATAAAATCAAAAAAGAAAGGTGTTCAAAACCTAAGTTTTATTAGCTCAAAACTGAGGCAGTTTTTTGAGCTCCAAAGTCCAAAATTCGATCAATAAAACTATATGGTTTATATCCATTAATGGCTGCTTGATGATAGATACACGTTGCAGGTGTCATTCCTGGTAACGAATTGACTTCTATGAAGATAACTTCCACATGATTGACATCAAAAATCCTCACAAAAGCATCAATACGGCAATATCCCACAATATTTAACACCTTAGCCGCTGCTCCTAAAGTCTCTTTTACTTTATTAGAAATCAGCTGCCTTTCTTTTTCATCACGAGAATAACGAGCTGGGGTAATATTTTGTCCCTGACCTGCCAAGAATTTCTCTTCCAGGCTTAATATTTCGCCACTTGCTAATGCTTCTGATGCTTCAAACACCTCATACTCCACTTCACCTTTTGCATTCAACTTGGTTAACATACCGCCCGTAATTTCTAAGAAATGTTTAGCGCCATTTTTACTAATTAATTCCTCAACCAATAACACTTGCTTTTGAGGAAATTCTTCTTTGTCTTTAATATGCAATATTTCTGCAGCCTTTGT
>JAEUTR010000360.1 GCA_016787365.1 Bacteroidia bacterium | reverse complement strand
TTTGATAGCCCTGATGTAAAATGGTTTATAAACGGAAAATTCAATATTACCGAAAATGCCATTGATAGGCATCTTGAAACAAAAGCAAATCAAACTGCTTTTATTTGGGAGCCTAATGCTGTTGATGGAACACATCGAGTTATTACGTATCAAAATTTACATGATGAAGTTTGTAAAGTAGCTAATACATTAAAATCATTAGGAGTAAAAAAAGGAGATAGAGTTTGTATCTATATGCCCATGATTCCTGAAACGGTTTTTGCGATGTTAGCCTGTGCAAGAATTGGAGCTGTGCATTCGGTTGTGTTTGCCGGTTTTTCGTCATCAGCCTTGGCTGGCCGCATACAAGATAGTGATTGCAAAGTAGTATTAACGACTGACGGTGCTTATCGTGGAGTGAAAGACATTCCTATTAAAGCAGTAGTTGATGAAGCCATAGAAACCTGCCCGTGTGTAGAAAAAGTATTAGTATACAAACATACAGGCACTGCTATCAACTTAACAGATAGAGATGTTATATGGCAAGATGTAGTTCCTAACGCTTCAAGCACTTGTACTGCCGAATTAATGGATGCAGAAGACACATTGTTTATTTTATACACTTCCGGTTCTACAGGAAAGCCAAAAGGTGTTGTTCATTCGTGTGGCGGTTACATGGTATATACGTGTTACACATTTCAAAATGTATTTCAAATGAACCTTTCTGTTTCATCTCCCCTTCAAGGGGAGATGCCGAAGGCAGAGGGGGATTTATTTTGGTGCACTGCTGATGTGGGTTGGATTACAGGCCATTCTTATATTGCTTACGGACCATTATTAGCAGGAGCAAGTTCTGTGATATTTGAAGGAGTGCCTACATTTCCTGATGCTGGAAGGTTTTGGCAAGTGATTGATAAATATAAAGTAACCCATTTTTATACAGCGCCCACAGCTATTAGAGCTTTAGAGGCAGCAGGATTAGATTTTGTAAAACCATATAAATTAGATTCGTTAAAAGTGTTGGGAAGTGTTGGAGAACCAATTAACGAAGAAGCTTGGAATTGGTACAATAAAAACATTGGAAAAGAAAAATGCCCAATTGTAGATACGTGGTGGCAAACAGAAACTGGCGGTATTTTAATTTCGTCGTTAGCCGGCGTTACTCCCTCAAAACCAAGTTTTGCAACCTTGCCAATGCCAGGGATTCAACCACTGTTAGTAGATGAAAAAGGAAATGAAGTTTTAGGAAATAATGTTGAAGGAAATTTGTGTATTAAATTTCCTTGGCCATCTATGATTCGTACAACGTACGGAGATCATGAGCGTTGTAAAAAAGAATATTTTTCGACTTACCCGGGATTGTATTTTACAGGCGATGGATGTAGAAGAGATGAAAATGGATTTTATAGAATTACAGGTCGTGTAGATGACGTAATGAATATTTCCGGTCATCGAATTGGGACTGCAGAAGTAGAAAGTGCTATTAATATGCATGCTGATGTAGTAGAAAGCGCGGTGGTAGGTTATCCTCACGACATTAAAGGGCAAGGAATTTATGCGTACGTAATCGTACCATCTACCACTAAAAATCATGATAATTTACGTAAGGAAATTATTGCTGAGGTGACTAAAATTATTGGTCCGATTGCAAAACCGGATAAAATCCAAATAGTAAGTGGGTTACCTAAAACACGTAGTGGAAAAATTATGCGCCGTATTCTTCGTAAAGTAGCAGAGGGTGATGTGAGTAATTTGGGCGATACTTCTACATTACTTGATCCGGCAATTGTTGAAGAAATAGTTCTGGGGAGGCTTTAAATTACTCATTTTCTGCTAATTACATAAAAGTGGCACGTACTTTGTTAAAATTTAACAAATTGAAACTAAACCTTTCTAATTATGATAGTTCTAATTGAACGGGAGTTTTTTCGTTTAAGAAAAGACCTTAATTTTAATACACATAAATTTTAATTTAATGAAAACAAAAAAAGTATTATTAGCGATTTCTTGTTGTGTTATAGCTGTAACACTAACCCTTACTGGTTGTAAAAAGAACAGATTGTTTAAAAATGAAGATGGACAGGCATCTGCAGACTCAAGAACGGCTCAGGGAGAAAATGATGCAGCAATTAGTGATATTAATGATGTTGTAAGTAATCAACCCTTATTGCACGGTCGTACAAATGGGACTCAACAATCCAATGGCGTTTTAGGAAATATTTGTGGTTTAAGCGTTGATACAAATGGAGCACATTTGGGAACAATTATGTTAAATTTTAATGGCACGACTTGTAATAACAGAACAAGAACAGGATCAATTAGATTAACCATTATGGATCACGCATCTGGTAAGCGCTGGAAACAAGCAGGTTGTGTGATGAAAGTAGATTATTTTTTATATAAAATTACACGCGCATCTGACGGAAAAAGCGTGAGGTTTGAAGGAACACAATATATTACAAATATCAGTGGAGGAACATGGTTTGATTTATTGTTCTTGGGTCAGCCTAATTTAGTTCATTCCGTAACCGGAGAAAATTTATCCGTTTCGTTTGATGATGCCAGCACTGCGAATTATAACATTAACCGTAAGTTTACCTATACAAAAAGTGCCAGCTTTGTTATTACTTGTGTTGGAGAAGGCATTGGGTCTTCAAATGGCTTAAGTAATCTAGAAAATTATGGAACAACGCGCGATGGTGACGCTTTTACAAGCCAAGTTACTACTCCTGTAGTTTGGAATACAACTTGTGGAGCTTGGGCGCCAATACAAGGAGCTGTAGAAATAAAAGTAGATAGCAAGGCTTTTAAATTGAATTGCTTATTTGGTGTTGATGCTAGTGGTAATTCGGTATCTGTTGGGGCAAATCAGTGTCCATATGGCTGGAAAGTAGAATGGAAGTATAAAAATAAAACAAGGAAAAAAACCTTAGCGTATTGGTAACAGAAATTTAGAAACAAAAAAGCCCGCTGACACTTCAACGGGCTTTTTGTTTTATAGTATTTTAATAACTAAGAAAAGGCATTAAATCCGGTTACATCCATACCTGTAATTAACAAGTGAATGTCGTGTGTTCCTTCATAAGTAATAACCGACTCTAAGTTCATCATGTGGCGCATAATAGGATACTCGCCAGTAATACCCATTCCACCATGTATTTGACGAGCTTCGCGAGCTATTTGTAAAGCCATGTTTACATTGTTACGTTTTGCCATAGAGATTTGAGCAGGCGTTGCACGGTTCTCATTTTTTAACTGACCTAAACGGAATGTTAATAATTGAGCCTTTGTAATTTCTGTAATCATTTCAGCTAACTTTTTTTGTGTTAATTGGAAAGCGCCAATTGGTTTACCAAATTGAACGCGCTCTTTACTATAACGTAATGCGCTATCATAACAATCCATCGCCGCACCAATTACTCCCCAAGCAATACCAAAACGCGCAGAGTTTAAACAACCTAAAGGTCCTTTTAATCCTTTTACATTTGGCAATAAATTTTCCTTCGGAACTTTTACGTTATCAAATACTAACTCACCAGTTGCACTTGCACGTAAACTCCATTTTCCATGTGTTTCAGGAGTGGTAAA
>JAEUTR010000317.1 GCA_016787365.1 Bacteroidia bacterium | reverse complement strand
AAGTAATCCTTTGTTTCTCCATTATAAGTAATTGTTTTCACTTCTTTGCCAATAGCAACTTCAGTACCTACACCGGCTGGAGTTGGAAAAAACGGAATGCCTAAACCTGCCATTAAACAACGTGTAGCTAGCGTGCCCTGAGGGATTAATTCAACTTCTAATTCTCCGCTCAACATTTGACGTTCAAATTCAGCATTTTCTCCAACGTACGAAGAAATCATTTTTTTAATTTGTTTGGTTTGTAATAATAAGCCTAAACCAAAATCATCAACTCCGGCATTATTACTAATACATACCAATCCTTTAACTCCTTTTTTTACTAAGCCGTCAATACTATTTTCAGGAATCCCACATAAGCCAAATCCACCAACTAACAGTGTCATATTATCTGTTATTCCTTCCAGCGCTGAATCAACGTCTTTTACAACTTTATTAATCATATTATCTACTTGTTTTTACTACTTCAAATCTGGTTTTTAATTTTAAAAATTGTTTCTCAAATAACTCATAACTAATTACTGAGATAATTATCGTGAGAATAATGTTTAAAAGAAAGTAAAAGTACATATTTACCATATTATATTGGACAATTATTTTTTCAATAATAATTGGAATCAAAATATTACTGTACATATAAACTCCAAAAGAAATTTTCCCTAAATAATGGAATATGTTTTTCTTGGTAAAGCTAATTAACGGGTCAGGATTTAATAAGAAATTCAGCATTCCTATCGCTACTATTCCAACGTAAAAATATTTCCTGAAACATGCTAAAAATGCTCCGTCATACATGTTATAGGCTTCAGAAGCATATATAACAACAAACAAAGTATACAATAATAATCGCACATATTTTGGTATTGTAAATCTTAAAGTTTTATTAAAATACATGTAAGCACCAATGGCTCCAATAGCAAGAACATCCATTCGGGATAATGTATGAAGGTATAAATAATAAAAACCTTTACCTGAATAATTAAAGCCAAACCGCGCAAAAACACTAATAATTAAAACTGTCCAAAATGTATTTAATAGATATTTATTTGGAATAAATGCCACTAAAAAAGGCCAAACCAAATAAAAATGTTCTTCAACACAAATCGACCAAAAATGAGCAAAGGGATATTCCCAAGCTTGTGTCCACATACTATGGAAATTATTATAAAACAATGCGGTTGATAAATAATCAGGAGATGGTTTTTGTAGCCAGCTTACTATAAAAGGAGCAATTGCTACTAATAAAAAATAAAGGGGCCAAATCCTAAATCCTCGACGAATAAAAAATTTCTTTATATCTATTTTCCCGGTAGAGTTTTTTTCTACTAGTAAAATATAGGTGATTAAAAACCCGCTGATTAGAAAAAAAACATCTACACCAAAGCCACCATTTTTAATAGTGTTATTTAGGTAACCTCCAAATGCGGTTAATGTTTTATGGTCTTCATTTTGGGACATAAATCCAGGAAATCCCCACCAGCCACACCATCCTTCATAAGCATGAGCTATTACTACCATAAAAGCAGCAATAAATCTTAACAGATCCAGATTTGCAAAATATATATTTTGATTATTATTTTTTACCTCCATGCCGTTTTTTTAATTATAACCTTCTTCAAAATTTAATTCCTCCATCGGAATATCCTGCATTGATTGTTGATCATATTTACTACAATCCAATTCAACATCACCCATATTTGCAGGTTTTACAAAACCATTTTTACTAACTTTTAAAGTTTGATCGGCATATACTTTTTGAAAAAATTTACCCCAAATAGGTAAAGCCATACTTGCACCTTGTCCTTCATTAGTTGAATTAAAGTGCACACTACGTTCTTCGCCTCCAACCCAGCAACCTGCAACCAAATCTGGTGTTAGTCCCATAAACCAACCATCTGCATTATTCTGCGTTGTTCCTGTCTTACCGGCTATTTCATTTCGTAAATTAAATCTAAATCGTAATCTACTGCCGGTTCCATAATCTACTACGCCTCTCATTAATTGAATCATTGCAAATGCCTTTTCTTCACTAAATACTTCATCAGTAGTAGGAAAAAATTCTTCTAGGACTTTCCCGTTTTTATCTTCTATTCGTGTAATAAATGTTGGTTGAATATACGTCCCTTTATTTGCAAAAGTAGCATTGGCGGCTACCATTTCATAAACAGAAATATCAGGTGTTCCTAGTGCAATGGAAGGCACAGCATCAATTGGTGATGTGATACCTAAACGGCGCACTAAATTAATAACAGCATCAGGTCCAAACTGCTTCATTACCCATGCAGTTACATAATTAATTGAACCTGCTAATGCATAACGTAGCGTTACCATTTTACCTGTTCCTTTATTACCGTCAGAATTATCAGGGCACCAAGCAGGTTGTCCCGGAGTTTCAATACAGGTTCTTACATTTGCTACCTGATAACACGGGGAATATCCTTCTTGGATAGCTAATGCATAAACAAATGGTTTAAAAGTTGATCCTACTTGTCTGCGACCTACTTTAACATGGTCAAATTTAAAGTGCCTATGATTAACACCACCAACCCAAGCTTTTACATATCCGGTAGATGGCTCGATGGATATAAATCCGGCGTGCAAAAAGCTTTTATAATAGCGTATACTATCCCACGGAGACATAATAGTGTCAATTTCTCCTCGTAAACTATATACAGTCATGGCAACAGGCTTTTTAAATTCTTCCAGTATTTGTTCTTTAGAGAGACCGGAGTTTTTCAGAGAACGATACCGGTCGCTTCGTTTCATAGAACTTACCATAATATTTTGTATTTGTTCTTTATTTACATTCCATGCAAATGGTGCATTTTTTTTAGTTTTACATTCTTTTGTAAATAATTTTTGCAAATCGGTCATATGTTCCTGAACAGCTTCTTCGGCATACTGCTGCATTCTCGAATCAATGGTTGTATATATTCTTAATCCATCTCTATAAATATTATATGGTTTATTAGTCTCGGGGTTAATATGCTTAGAACACCAGTCTTTTAAAAAATATTCTCTTAGGTATTCTCTAAAATATGGAGCTAGTCCATCATTATGATCTTCGGGATGATATATTATTCCAAGTGGTAATTTTTTTAAACTATCATATTTTTCTTTTGTTAAATAGCCATTAACAACCATTTGCATCATTACTACGTTTCGACGATGAAGAGTAGTATCAGCTTTTTTGATCGGATTAAATAATGAAGGATTTTTTGCCATACCAATTAGCATGGCTGCTTGTTGAATTTCTAAACTATCCTGTGTTCGGTTAAAATATATTTGTGCTGCTGATTTAACGCCGACAGCTTGGTTCAAAAAATCAAACTTATTCAGATAAAGCGCTAAAATTTCATCTTTTGTGTAATTTTTTTCCAAGCGCGCTGCAATTACCCATTCTTTTAACTTTCTTATAACGGTTTGAAATTTGCTTAATTTTTCTCTCGGGAACATCATTTTGGCAAGTTGTTGAGATAAAGTACTGCCTCCGCCACTGCTTGAACTACCAGTTAATGCGCCAAAAACAGCTCTTCCTAAAGCTTTTAAATCTACTCCGCTATGTTCATGAAAACGAGCATCTTCAGTAGCGATTAACGCATTTACCAAATCATGATCTAATTCGTAATATTTAACACTTACTCTGTTTTCAGCATAATATTTGCCTAATGTTTTCATATCACTACTGTAAATGACAGTTGCCAAATTACTTTTTGGGTTTTGAAGTTCTGAAACACTAGGTAAATCAACAAATACTTCAAGAGAGATAAGACTTAGGAATAAAAAAATAACCAAAAATGGCAACCAAACCAAAAGCCATGTTAAACGAATGAATTTAGAAAGTTTA
>JAEUTR010000316.1 GCA_016787365.1 Bacteroidia bacterium | reverse complement strand
TTCTTTCACCTTCAGTTAATAACACTATACTGGAAAGATATGTTGTATTTACATGTGGTAAAATGGTATTTGTACAAGACTTATATACAGGTATTGGCGTTAGAAATACTCAAAATTTATTGGATTTTTGTTATATGTATTTTAAATTTTATAAAGGATACACCATACATTTAAATTCACATAATCAATATTTAACTTTTGGAATTAGTTATGGGATAGGTTATTTAGTTTTTTTTATTGGGTTTTTAGTATCACTATTCAAAAAAATTAAAACTAATCCTTTGGGATTTATTTTCTGGTGCTGTTCTGTTTTAATAATGTTCACAGAATCCATTTTAGAAAGACAAATGGGAGTTTATTTCTTTTTATTATTTAGTTTGTTGTTTCTTTATGATTCTCAGAACAACAGTACAACCCGAAAAATGGATGGTTTTTAAGGTTAAACCATTATGATCAGGTTCTTAGTATAGTTACAAAATAGGTTATATGTGCAATAAAAAAGCCGCCCGTTTATTACAGGCAGCTTTGATAAATGAGAACAGATTGCTATAAAGCTATTATTTATGCGTTTTCTCGCTAGATACTGTTAATTTTTTACGACCTTTAGCTCTACGAGAAGCTAAAACTCTACGGCCATTTGCAGAAGCCATACGCTCACGAAATCCGTGTTTGTTTCTTCTTTTACGTTGCGATGGTTGGAAAGTGCGTTTCATGATATTAAGTATTTAAATTTTATAAGTTTTTCAAAATTGGACTGCAAATATAACGGATTTTTGTTATGTGGCAAATTTTTTATGAATTTTAACCATAAAATAGTAGTTATTTTAACTTTTAGCCATCTTAAAACTGTACATTTGTGCCCTAATTTATTGCAAAATGGCTAAAAAAGATAATGCTAAAGACGAACTCCCAAAAGCAAAATTATCCAAGGCAAATTTCAAAAAATCATTTAGATTATTTAAATACTTGGGTAAAAGCAAGTGGTTATTTGCTTTAGGTATGGTTTTTATTGCCGGAACTGCTGCTGTAGGCCTTTATTTTCCGGTTGCAGCTGGTAAAATGTTCGGTTATTTGGGTAATACAGGGATGGATACTTCTGCTTTTAGCAACATGGTATCGGGTACGGGTATAGAATTACTGATTTTACTTATAGTCCAAGGATTGGTGTCGTTTGGAAGAGTTTATACTTTTTCTATTGTGACTGAAAATATTTTAAAAGGGTTACGCGCTGATACCTTTAAAAAATTAATTCAAATGCCAATGAGTTTCTTTTCTAAAAATCAGGTGGCAGATTTAAGTAGTAGAGTAGCTACCGACATTAATGTTATTTCTGAAGCATTTACGATAAATATTGCAGAAGTTATCCGTCAAACTATTGTGGGAGTTGGAGGCTTAGTATTGCTGGTGTATTTTACATCATGGGATGTAGCAAAATGGTTTATTGTCATTATCCCACCCATCACTATTATTGCTATTTTTTATGGAAGAAAAATTAGAGGTTACTCAAAAGGATTGCAAGATAAAATTTCAGAATCAAGTATTATTGTATCTGAAGCTTTAACTGGTATTACAAGCGTAAAAGCGTTTACCAACGAACAATTGGAAATAGGTAAATATGATAAAGTAACTAATGAGATTAGAAGTTTTGGTATTAAATACGGCGTGATGAGAGGCGCATTTTTTGCCTTTATTATCATGTGTGTATTTGGGTCCATTTTTTTTATTTTATATAAAATGTTGTTGTTGATTAATACAGGCGAATTAACGACTGAAAACTTTGGTAAGTTTATGATGTTATCTTTATTTGTAGCAGGTTCTTTAGGCGGGTTGCCAGAACAATTGGCCTCCATACAACGTGCTTTAGGGGCAACTGATAGAGTGTTTGAAATTATTGATGATACTAACGAAGAAATAAATTTAGCACATCGTAATAATTTAAATTTAAATAGAGTAAAAGGGGATTTAGAATTTAAAAACATCCAATTTACTTATCCAACCCGCCCTGATTTTGTTGTTTTAAAAGATGTGTCGTTTAGCGCGAAGGCTGGTCAAACTATTGCTTTAGTTGGTAGTAGTGGCAGCGGGAAGTCAACCTTAGCATCTATGGCGCTACGGTTTTATGAGCCAAATGCTGGCGAGTATTTAATTGACGGGAAAAAATCTACAGATTATGAATTAACCGAATTAAGAGATCAAATGGCAATTGTGCCACAAGATGTTTTATTGTTTGGAGGAACCATTAGAGATAATATTTTATACGGAAAACCAAATTCTACCGAAGCAGAAGTAATTGAAGCAGCTAAACAAGCTAATGCCTATGACTTTATCATGAGTTTTCCGGATAAGTTTGAAACATTGGTTGGCGATAGAGGTATTCAATTATCCGGAGGTCAACGTCAGCGTGTAGCTATTGCCAGAGCGGTTTTAAAAAATCCTTCCATTTTAATTTTAGATGAAGCAACCAGTAGTTTAGATAGCGAAAGTGAACGCCTGGTTCAGGAGGCTTTAGATAAATTAATGATAGGAAGAACGTCTATTGTGATTGCACATCGTTTATCAACTATTCGTAATGCCGATAAGATCGTCGTATTACAAAAAGGGGAAGTAGTAGAAATGGGAACGCATCAGGAATTAATGATGAGTACTACAGGCTTATATCAGAAGCTAAGTAAACTGCAGTACGAACTCAACTAGTTATTGTAAAAAAGTTCAAAATTGGTACCCATAATCTTGACAGATGCCATTTTTTCTTTTATAACTGTTTGATAAGGCTTTAAATCAAATGACACTTTGGTAAGTACTGATGCTTTGCAAAAAGAAGGATCAATCCACCTTAGCTTAAAATTTAGTTTGGAGTCTTTTGAAATAAGGCTATCAGTTATTAATTCTAAATTACCGTTACAGCCTCCGTATACAATAGTTAATTCCAGGCAATCGCCAATAATCTGAGCATCTTTAATTTCACATAGATATCCGGGAAGAACCTCTGGAATTGTTTTATATATTTTTATTTCATAACAAACGCTATGATCAATTGGCATATTGTTTATGTGCAATGGATTTTGTTGCCCTTTTGTTTGTAATGAACCCAATAAGAGCGAAAAAAACAAGACTGCTGGGGTTAAAAAAACTGACATTTATTTATATAATTTTAATGCCTGATTTTCTTTTTTGCGCATCAATTCGGCATCAGCTTTAGTTTTATCTTTATAACCACACAGGTGTAAAATTCCATGTATCATCACGCGATGAAACTCTTCGTCAAACGTTACTTTAAATTTATCAGCATTTTCTAAAACTCTTTCAATGCTGATAAAAATATCACTGTTGATAGTTTGGCCTTCTGTATAATCAAAAGTAATGATATCGGTGAGTGTATTATGATTTAAATGCTTAAGATTGATTTCAAGCAATTCATCATCGGTGCAGAAAATATAATTAATGGTGCCGACTTTGTGTTTTTCTTTTTCGGTTATTGTTTTAATCCAATGCTTTAATTTTGTTTTCTCTTTAAATTTAAAAGCAATACTTTGGTTATGGAAAGAAATCATTAATTCAGATTGAAGGTCAATAAAACTTCCTGACCATTATTATTAAATTCAACTTTATCAGCTAGGTTTTTCATTAAAAAAACACCACGACCGTTTGGTTTGTCTAAATTAGCCGGATCAGTAGGGTCTGGTAAATTATTGTAATCAAAGCCACGCCCTTCATCAGCCACCGAAAAACAAATGTTTTTTTCGTGCGATTCAAACCCTATTTTAATATGTTTATCAGGATTTCCTTGATTTCCATGATAGATGGCATTATTAACCGCCTCGGTAACAGCAATTAAAATATTACCATAATTATCCTCGTTTACATTAAATACATCACACACATCTTCTACCAAACGCTCCACTAACCTTATGTTTTCAGATGTAGAAGTAATATCTAGTTTTTCTCCCTTAGCTGGTATCATTTGTTTACGCTATTAAAATATTCATTTACTTTTTGCTTGTAATAAGGTGTTAAGCTCGGTGAAACCGTATTTAACAACTCCAGTTCTTTTTCTCTAAGTCTTTTATACTCTAAAAATTGCGTAGGGTTACTTAAATTTTGATTTTTTGCCTCATTACTTTTACGTTGTTCGTCTTGTTCACGTTCCCGCTCGGCTTTTTCGCTTTCTAAAAGTTTAGTTATGATATCTTGCTGGCGTTTCATGGTTTCCTGAGTAATTTGTCGGTTAACTATGTCTCTTTCAGTTTGTTCCATCATTTCAGCAATATTTCCACCTGGGTTAGAACCACCTTCTTTTTTAATTTTATCCATCATTTGTTGCATTTGACGCCTCAGGGCTTCTTGTTGAGCTGCCATTTTAGCCAATTGCTCGCTCATACCTTGTCCTTGTTGACCCGGCATCATACCTTTTTGCCCACCTTGCTGACCCATGCCTCCTTGTCCGCCTGGTTTTTGTCCACCTGGTTTTTCCCCAGGTTTGTTTCCCGGTTTTTGTCCACCGGGTTTCTGGCCTTGTTCCAATGCTTTTTTTAACTCCTCGAGCTGTTTATTTAATTGCTGCTGCATTTGTTTCATGCTCTGCATACTTGGCTTCCCTTCTCCTGGTTTGCTGGATGAGCTAGGTTTTTGTCCTTTACCCGGTTTTTTGCATTTACCATTGCCTGGTTTACTTTCTTTAGAAGCTTTTGCTTGTTGTTGCATCTGTTCTAAAGATTCATTTAGGAGCAATGCCAGATTGTTAATAGATGTCATCGAGTATTGCATTCGCATTTGTGCATTTGACTGCATACGTTCTGCTAATTCCCCAACTGCTTTACCCATATTCATGTTAATAGAAGAAATTTCTCTATTAACAATAGCACTTATAGAGGGTACACGTTTACTTAATGCTAATAAACTATCTTCAATTATTTTTGAATCGTCCTGTAGTTTTTTTTGTGTTTGTGTAATTTTTAGGTATTGAGGATTGTCTGTTCGTAGTTTAGATAACTGCCCCATTAAATC
>JAEUTR010000296.1 GCA_016787365.1 Bacteroidia bacterium | reverse complement strand
AAATATAATGGAAAAATATGTAATTAAAAGAAATGGTGAATACAAACCTTTAGATCTTTTTAAAATAAAAGATGCCATCTTAAAAGGATTTCAAAGTGTAAATGAAAATTATGAAGAAATAATTTTTGACGAAGTTATTCTTGAATTAAATTCTAAAGACACATGGAGTGTTGAAGAGATCCAGGATATTATTGAAAAAAGACTGTTTGCTAGGAAGTATTTTGATGTCATGCGATCGTTTATGTTATATCGACATACTCGAAAATTACAAAGAGAATTGACCAATAATATTGATAGTAATACTACATATATTAATAGTACGCAAACAATTGAAGAATACATTGGGCAAACAGATTGGCGCATTAACGCCAATGCAAATACAGCGTATTCAAATGCAGGTTTAGTAAATAATGTTGCTGGTAAAATTATTGCTAACTATTGGTTAGATAAAGTATACTCTGCTGAGGAGGGTGCTACACATCGTAATGGAGATATTCACATTCATGATTTAGATTGTTTAACTGGATATTGTGCGGGATGGAGTTTAAGGGCATTACTAAACGATGGATTTAATGGCATTAGAGGAAGAGTAGAAAGCAAAGCCCCTTCTCATTTTAGAGAAGCATTAGGACAAATGGCTAATTTCTTAGGAATACTTCAAAGCGAATGGGCAGGTGCTCAAGCCTTTAGTTCTTTTGACACATACTTAGCTCCTTATGTATTTAAGGATAAATTATCTTTTGAGGAAGTATTAAAAGCTGTTCGTAGTTTCATCTACAATCTCAATGTTCCAGCACGTTGGGGACAATCACCTTTTACTAATATCACGTTAGATTGGGTAGTTCCATCGGATTTAAAAGAACAGATTCCTACAAGAAATGATAATCATCTTTTTAAAACAGTAAACGATAATACACTTATTAAACTTGCAAATGCAAGAGGAGTTGATAATCTAATTGACATGAGATATGAGCATTTTCAAACGGAGATGAACATGATAAATAAGGCTTACTATACTGTTATGACAGAAGGTGATTCTCAAGGGCAACCCTTCACTTTCCCAATTCCTACTGTAAATATTACTGAAGATTTTGATTGGTATGGGGAAAACACAGACTTATTATTTGAAAACACGGCAAAAATCGGATCATCCTATTTTCAAAATTTTATAGGTAGCCAATATATTTTAGATGATGACGGAAATAAGATTGAAAACGATAAGGCTTATAAGCCAAATGCCGTTAGAAGCATGTGTTGCCGATTACAACTTGACTTAAGGGAGTTATTAAAAAGAGGTAATGGATTGTTTGGAAGTGCGGAGATGACAGGAAGTATTGGTGTTGTTACAATTAACATGGCTCGTTTAGGTTATTTATATAAAGGAAATATAAATGCTTTATATGAGCGCTTAGATTTTCTACTTGAAATTTCAAAATCTACACTTGAAAAGAAACGTGTTTTTATTCAAGATATGTATGATAGAGGATTATATCCATATACAAAAAGATACTTAAGTCATTTTAGAAATCATTTTTCTACGATAGGAGTAAATGGAATCAATGAAATGATATTAAACTTTACTGAAGAAAAAGATAATATTACAACAGATACTGGGATTGAATTTGCTGGTCAAATATTAGAATATATTCGTGAAAAGATGAAGCTTTATCAGGAAGAAACAGGAAACTTATATAACTTAGAAGCAACTCCAGCAGAAGGCACAACCTATCGTTTTGCAAAAGAAGATATAAAAAGATTTCCAAATATTATTCAATCAGGAACAGAAGAAAATATCTATTACACAAATAGTTCACAGGTCCCTGTGAATCATACAGATGACCCATTTGAAGCATTATTATTACAAGATGAATTACAATGTAAATATACTGGAGGTACAGTTTTACATTTATATATGAGAGAAAAATTAAGCTCAGCTGAAGCTTGTAGAAATTTAGTAAAAAAGGTTCTTTCAAATTTTAGATTACCATATATTACAATAACGCCAGTATTTAGTATTTGTCCCACTCATGGATATTTATCAGGTGAGCATGAATACTGTCCGCAATGCGACGAAATTTTATTAGAAAAATTAACCCTTAATCATACCACACATGAACACACACAACAACAACAACAACAACAACAATCAGTTATTGCAAAGTCATAATTTGCAACGCACAAAATGCCTAGTTTATACTCGAGTAATGGGTTATCACAGACCCGTAGAAAGTTTTAATATTGGAAAAAAAGGTGAACATAAACAACGATTACAATTTAATGAGAGTAGATGTAGCTAAACCAATCTACAGCATTACACCATTTACTTTATTGGATTACCCTCTTAAAACAGCCTGCATTTTATGGTTTGCAGGCTGTAATATGAGATGTTTATATTGTTATAATCCAGATATAGTTTTAGGTAAAGGAAAACTGTCATTCCAAGAGGCTCTAAAGTTTTTAAAAACTAGAATAAATTTATTGGATGGTGTTGTTTTAAGTGGTGGAGAGTGTACGTTGCATAAAAACATTATAAACCTCATTATTGAAATAAAAAAAATGGGTCTATTAATAAAAGTTGATACTAACGGAACAAATCCTGATATGATTGAATTTTTATTGAAAGAGAAACTAATTGACTATGTAGCTCTTGATTTTAAGGCGCCAATAGATAAGTTTAAATCCATTACTAATTCAGATTTGTATTCAAGTTTTATTTCCAGCCTAAAACTTTTAATAAGCAGTGCCATTCCTTTTGAAGTAAGAACAACGCTTCACTCATCTCTTTTGGTTCAAAATGATATTCAAAAAATGATAGATGTTTTGGAGAAGTTTGATTATAGGGGGTCTTACTACATTCA
>JAEUTR010000263.1 GCA_016787365.1 Bacteroidia bacterium | reverse complement strand
AAATGCCACAGACCGTCCATTAGCAAATAGAATGTTAAATAATACTGCATACAAAGACCAATATGTGGCATTTATGTGTGATTTTTTAAACTCCTTCAATCCTTCCGTTTTAAACCCTAAAATTGATAGCATTTATAATCTTATTAAGGCTGATGTTTATGCTGACCCTTTAAAGATGTTTACAAATGCAAATTTTGACAATAACATCAATTCAAATATTACAATTGGCTCAACAGTTTATCCTGGCTTAAAATCTTTTATTCAAAATCGTAGTACAAATATTCAAAATGAACTTATTTCACTTGGTTATAATTGCTCTCAAATAATGAGCATAAACGAAACTAAACAAAATCAAATGGATTTAAGCATTTATCCAAACCCAACAAGTGGTAATTTTTCAATTGAATATCAGTTAACTAAAAACGAAGATATAACCGTTGAAATAACTGATGTTTTAGGCAGAGAGGTTTATAAAACAATACATAAATCACAAACGGTAGGATTAAATAAACAAGAAGTAAATACATCATTAAAAAGCGGAGTATATAACATTAGTATTAAAACAGCTAAGTCAACAACCAACAAAAAAATAATTATAAATAAATAAAATGAAAGTAAATAGCACTACTGTTGAACGAATAGGGATTATTGGCATGTTACTCACTGCCATTGCTTCACCTTGTTGCTTTCCTTTGTTTGGCGTAATTCTATCTGCATTAGGCTTTGGTACATTTGAATTGTTTGGAGGGTGGACAATGATAGTATTTTTTACACTTGTAGCCTTATCTATATTAGGCGCTGTATTTTCCTTTTTAGTCCATAAAAAAGGCATTCCATTAATAATTGCAATACTAAGTGGAGCATTAATAGTTTACAATTATTTTTTTGATAATGAAAATAACAATACCATGTATATAGGCATGGTAGGCTTAATGATTACCAGTTTAATAAATTATTATGAAACCAAAATATTTAACCTTGTGAAAAACAAAAGTGTAACTCTAAAATCAATAATTACATGCCCTGATTGTGGGCATAGAAAAGAAGAAACAATGCCTACGGATGCTTGTCAGTTTTTTTACGAATGCGAAAAATGTAAAACACTATTAAAACCAAAACAAGGCGACTGTTGCGTTTATTGTAGTTATGGTACTAATCCATGTCCACCAATACAAGAAACAGGTAAATCTTGTTGTAACTAATATATTATAACTAAAAATAAAATGATGAAAATAAATAAAATTATATACGTGCTTTTTGCATTGGCAATAAATACAACTGCCTTTGCTAATTTTATTAATGCAAAAGTTAAAGTAACAGGTGTTACATGTAGCATGTGTTCAAACTCTGTAAACAAGGCATTAAGTTCACTGACCTTTGTTGATAAAATTGATGTGGATTTAGAAAATGCAGTCTTCACAATTTCATTCAAGCCAACCGAAAAAGTGAATATTGATGAAATTAAAAACAAAATCGAAGGGGCAGGCTTTTCTGTCGGCGAATTAGTGGCAGAGTTTAGATTTGAAAACGTAGAAGTTACAAACGATTTTCACTATCAATTTCAAAATAACACATATCATTTTGTGAATGTAAAAAATCAAAAACTAAATGATATTGTTGCTGTTAGGTTTGTAGATAAAGGTTTAACTTCTGCTAAAGAATTTAAAAAATATACTTCTCTAACTTCATTCAAATGTATTAAAACAGGCACAACCGAAGCTTGTTGCAAATCAGATACCAAACAACGAATTTATCACATAACAATCTAATGAAATCAATTTTAATTACGTTTCTTACAATATATAGTTTTCTAAACTTGAAGTCGCAGGAACTATACCCTAATTCCGAACCTGCCAGTATTAACCCAAAAAAAACACTTGGTATAAGGCTAATGAACGAAGCCTATTTTACAAATAACGTTACACGATCATGGCACGGTGCTATGTTTATGTATGGTGTAAATTCAAAGCTAATGCTTAGTGCAATGTTTACAACATCAAATCACCATTACAAATCATTACCCAATAACTTTATTCAAACTGATAGTAACAATGTTGATTTTGTTTCTAATAGCCAAACAGTAAGTAAATATAAGTATAACTTTGAAGCAATTAATTTAGGTTTTCGCTATCGCTTTGTAAATAAAGATGGCGACCATAAACATTTTCGTATGGCATTATACGGCAATGGAGTTTACGCTTTTCAACCACACGATGAAGCAGAAACTACCTTAATGGGAGATAACAAAGGCATCGGCGGCGGTATAATTTCAACAGTATTAATAAATAAGTTAGCCGTTTCTTTTACTGGCGGTATTGTAAAGCCATTTTCATATAATGATAAACAAACTCGGATAAACTATGGCAATGCCTATAACTATAGTTTATCATTTGGATATTTAATTTACCCTTTTAAATACAAAAATTTTAATCAAACAAACATCAATTTATATGCTGAATTTATAGGTAAAAGCTATGATGCCATGTCTATTACTCATCACAATAAAGATGTTTTTTTACAAAACAATAACGCATATAATAAAGGGAATTACTTAGAGGTTCGCCCAGCAATTCAATTTATTATTAAATCTAATTTACGAATCGATTGTTCTACCGCCTTACCACTTGTTAATAAATCGTATCTCCGTAATTACCCACTGTATATGCTAAACTTACAATATTATATTTTTCTATAATTAGAGCTTCAATATGAACAAAAAAAAGTTAAAAGATATTATTAATTGGGATGTTTATACATGGAAAGAGATTTTGCCATATTGGGAACGTCAATTAATAAATCATGATAAATCAGCAACTGTTTGTATTGAAATTGGAGCAAGAGAGGGCGGTATTTCACTATGGATGGCGCTTAATGGATTTAAGATAACCTGTTCTGATAATTATTATGACTCAGAAGATGCAAAAAAACTTCATGCAAAATACAAAGTAATTGAAAACATCATTTATAAAAAAGTTGATTTATTGGATTGGAAAGAAGAACAAAAATATGATGTTATAATTGTTAAATCAGTTTTTGGCGCTCTTCAAAATGAAATTGCAATTAAAGAGGCAGTAAATAATATTTATGTGAATTTAAAAAAAGGAGGCATCTTGTTCTTTGCTGAAAATTCAAAATCTACATTTTTTCATCAAAAATTAAGAAAAAAATTCACTGATTGGGGCAATATTTGGTTTTACTTCGATGAAGAGTTTACCAAAAGATTATTCGAAAAATTTGAAGTAGTTGAAATTAAGTATAATGGTGTATTTACTGTATTTGCAAGTAAAATTGGACTATCATACGTTTTCTC
>JAEUTR010000258.1 GCA_016787365.1 Bacteroidia bacterium | reverse complement strand
TTACTTCCTGAATAGCTGCTGTAGCTGCATCAATTTCTGCCTGAGGAGCTTTAGCACAACTGCTGAATAACACTGCGATACCCATTGCTGCAATAGCAATAACTAATTTACTTTTCATACTCAATTTTTAATTTTGGTTTTCTCTAAAATTATTAACTTTATAATATAACTAAAAACATTCGATAAATTCCTATTTTTACAGCGATTTAAAAAGGACTTTCTGTCAAATTTACCATTGTGACGAAGGTTTCCGGAGAAGTAACACATCTTTAAATTATTTTTTTATTTTTTTTTCAGATTTCTTTTTCCCAACACTCGTAAATGGCATTAAAAACTAAATATCAGCAAAAATCGGATGAGGAGATAGTTCACTTGATAATGAATTCTGGCAATCACGAATTATTTGAGGTGCTTTATTCCAGATATTTCAAAAAAGTAAGGGACAAATGTTTCAGTTTTTTAAAAGACAGCAAACTATCCGAGGAATTTGCAAATGACATTTTGACCAAGGCATACGAAAAAATCCCTGGGTTCAAGGGAAACTCTTCTTTTTCGTCTTGGCTGTATTCGATTACATACAACTATTGTATCGATTATTTACGGGTCAAAAAGAAACTTCACTATCCGGACTGGAACAGCAGCAATGAAATCCCCGAGATTATTGATGAATCGGAAGCTGATTTTGAAGAAGCTAATTATGAGAACCTGCTCCAAATTCTGGAATTGATTCACCCTGAAGAAAAGGTGCTTCTGCTCATGAAGTATCAGGACAACCTCCCTATCAAGCACATTGCTAAAACGCTACGAATCAGCGATGACGCCGTAAAAATGAGACTTAAAAGAGCCCGTACACGAGTTATCTACATGTATAATCAAAAGTTTAATCCCGGCAATTAAATTTCCTGCAAAGGCGTTACTATTCATTTAAAATACCGTCTATAAGTAAGATGGATTGGAATCTTTATTCACAATATATTCTAATCAGAATGACCAAAACCAACCTAACCTGAAAATAACGCAGAAACCAATGAAAAACATTTTAAGCAAATTTTTTAAATTCTCAAGTGTTTCTTTACCTTCAAAAGTAAAAGATTCATTCCTCGAAAAATTTGGGGAGTCAATCAATGTTGAATGGTTGCACACGGATGAATTTTATGAAGCCATATTTTATCTCGAAGAGATTGAGCACATCGCCCACTTTGATAGCAACGGCAAGCTGCTCAATCTGAAAAAGAACCTTCCGATTATGGCAACTCCGGAACACATCAAAGAAAAAGCCGCCTTACACGGCGAATTAATGAATGTAATTGAAATCAGTGAAAACGAGATTGTAGGCTATGAACTGATTGTGCGCGATGATACACTTATCCGGTTTTCCTTACTTTTAAACGAAAAAGGGGGATTAATCCACAAGAGCAAACTATAGCACCAAACATGTCTGTTTTAACGGCATAGATAAAGCGCCCAACACATAACACAATAGCAACCAGAATTCTATAAATAATCACCCTTAATTATTTCTTTCGGAAAATGGTTGAATCGTCCGGACGACGAGAATAAAATTGAAAAATATCATAAAAATAGCCCAGACTATTGCAGGAACAAGAAAATTTATACTATATTTGCACTCGCAAAAAGCAACATGGTGGTTGTAGCTCAGTTGGTTAGAGCACTGGATTGTGGTTCCAGGGGTCGTGGGTTCAAATCCCATCTACCACCCTCAAAAAAAAATCCGATCATTTACATTGTAATTGATCGGATTTTTCTTTTAAAATAAATTTAAGCAGAATATAAGCGCAGAGTCCATCGCTTAGTCTTGTGACAAACTCTGCTCTTATTTTGTGTATCC
>JAEUTR010000221.1 GCA_016787365.1 Bacteroidia bacterium | reverse complement strand
AAAAATAAGGATTTATCTGAAATAAGAAAATAATTAATTTACTGATTATCAGTTAATTGAAAATTACTTTGCTTTTAAAAGTGTTAAAATAAAACTTCCATTAAATTGTGAGTCTTTATTTGATAGAAATTTGAGATTTCGGAGACTCTAAAATACTTTTTCGAGTGCTATTTTAAACCAAGAAGTGTATTGATGTGGATTGGAAATAATATCCTTTTTGATATCTGCAATCGATATCCATTTATAGTTTTCTACTTCTTCCTTGTTAATGATAGGATTTTGGTTTGTGTTACCAATTAAAACATAATCCAACTCGTGTTCTGTTAACCCATTTTCGAAAGGTGTTTTATAAATGAAATTGGTTTTAATTTTTAAATCGCAGCTCATACCCATTTCTTCAAATAACCTTCTATTGGCAGCATCTTTTATGGTTTCGTTTGGCCGGGGATGAGAACAGCAGCTATTTGTCCATAAACCACCACTATGATACTTTGAAAAAGCACGCTGTTGAAGTAATAATTCTTCTTTATCATTAAAAATAAATACTGAAAAAGCACGATGTAACAAGCCTTTTTGATGAGCTTCTAGTTTTTCCATAACGCCAATATCGTTATCTTGTTCGTCTACTAGTATTACAAATTCTTTTGTCATTATTAATATCAAGAATTAAAAACATCCTCCTCTTACGAGCACTTCCTTTATTCCGATAACTAACGGGAGAGGAATTTTCAACATCTCAAAATTACAATAAATTTAAGCTATGTCGAACATAAGAACTTGCAAATAAAGCCATTTTTTGAGAATTTGGAACACTAATGCGTTCTTCTAAAATACGCTCGGGATGGAGCGACTTTATTTTATGAAATAACTTACGGTAATAAATGTAAGCTACATACACACCAAACCGGGAATCTTTAGGTAATAATTTAATTCCTTCCAAACCTTTATTAAAATCCATTTCAATATCCGCTTCCAAAGATGCTTTTGTTTTAACATCCAATTGTTTTATTTCAACATTAGGGAAATACACACGTCCCATTCCTAAAAAATCGGCTTGTAAATCCCTCAGAAAATTAATTTTTTGGAATGCTGAACCTAAAGCCATAGCATAAGGTGTTAAATCCTCATACATTTTTTGATTCCCTTTTACAAACACACGCAAACACATTAATCCAACAACCTCTGCACTGCCTAATATATATTCTTTATAACCTTCTTCGGTATACTCCTTCTTCTCCAAGTCCATTTCCATGCTCTTCAAAAAAGTTTCAATGAGTTTATGATCTATTTTATAATCATTTACTACTTTTTGAAAACTATTTAAAACCGGATTTAAACTGATGCCTCGTTCAATAGCACGGTACGTTTCTATTTTAAATTCATCCAGTAACTCTTTTTTATTGTAATCATGAAAGGAATCTACGATCTCGTCTGCAAAACGCACAAAACCATAAATACTATAAATAGGATCCTGAAATTCTTTATGCAAAAACCTGATGCCCAACGAAAACGAAGTGCTGTAGCAATTAGTAACCATCTTACTGGTTTTTATGCTCACATTATCAAATAATTGTTTCATGTTTACTATCAGAGGTTTATTAAATAATAAAGTTTCTTACTATGATAACAAGCCTAATAGTAATTTGTTTAGCCTTTTTTATTTTTTGTTTAAATATTTTAAAACCTGGTCAGCAACCAGCTTTCCCGAAATTAAACAGGGAGGTACTCCTGGACCTGGAACAGTTAATTGTCCGGTATAATATAAATTATTAACTTTTTTATTGATTAGTTTAGGTTTTAAAATAGCCGTTTGACTTAAAGTATTAGCCAAACCATAGGCATTTCCTTTAAACGAATTATAATCTTTAATAAAATCAGAAGTTGCAAAATCTCTTCTTAAAACAATGTTCTCTTTAAATGAAACACCTATTTGCTTTTCGATACGCGAAATAACCATATCAAAGTATCTATCATTAGTGCTTTTATCATCCATTAAATTTGGAGCAATAGGAATTAACACCATTAAATTTTCACAACCTTCGGGAGCAACATGTTTATCAGTTTGCGATGTGCAACTTAAATATAATAATGGATTAGTTGGCCATTTAGGATTGGTATAAATTTCATCCGAATGCTTGGCGAAATCTTCATCAAAAAACAAAGTATGATGCAATAAATTTGGTAATTTTTTATTGACACCGATGTAAAATATCAAGCTTGAAGGGGCAAGTTTACGTGTTTCCCAATACTTAACGGAGTAATTTCGATATTGTTCATCCAACAGCTTTTGTTCAGTAAAATGATAATCCGCACTAGATACTAAAACATCAAAGCCTTTGTGAGAATTTTTATCCATTCCAGCGCCGTTCAGAACAATTTCATTGGCGTTATTATTGTTTACATTAATTTTAGATACATCTGCATTTAATACAAACTTTACACCTAATTCTAAAGCTAACTGATGCATTCCATTTACCACACTTATCATCCCACCTTTTGGATACCAAGTTCCACCAATCATATCCGAATAATTCATTAGGCTGTATAGTGCGGGTGTATTTTTAGGTAAAGCTCCTAAAAATAATACCGGAAATTCCAACAGCTGAATTAATTTAGGATTAGTAAAAGATTTGCGAATGTGAGAAGCTATAGAATTAAACACATCTAATTTAAAAACACCTTTAAAGAAACGAAGATTCATAAATTCCATAAGCGATAAACCGGGCTTATAAACCAAATCATTCATCCCAATATTATACTTGTATTCTGCTTCTTTTAAAAACTGTTTTAATTTTTCAGCACTGCCTTTTTCAATGCTTTCAAACATGGCATACAAATCATCTGTATTACTTGGTATATCTAAAGGACCATCTTTATAAATAACTCTATAAGAAGGTGATAATCGTTCTATCTCATAATAGTCTGAAACTTTTTTCCCAAAATCTCCAAAGAATTTTTCAAATACATCAGGCATCCAATACCAACTTGGTCCCATATCATACACAAAACCATCTTGTTCAAATTTTCTGGCTCTTCCCCCTACCTGATTATGTTTTTCCAATACAGTAACCTCACAACCTTGTTTTGCCAAATAACATGCTGCAGACAAC
>JAEUTR010000161.1 GCA_016787365.1 Bacteroidia bacterium | reverse complement strand
AAAAAGTACGGTGTTAAATTTAACGCCGATCAAATTAAAAAATTTGGTGGGTTGTCTAGCTTTGGTGTTGAGATAAAAGATTTACCAAGATACCTTGACGCTTCTGAAGCAGAAAGACTTAAATTCCAACCACAAAAAGGTGTTCCTTTAGATTCATTAAATAATCAATTAAGAGACTGGATTCAAATATCCGCTACCGAATTGAATGCTATTTATATGAGAAATAAAAGTAAAGCCGAAGAAACAGGACAGGAATTTAAAGGAGAAAAGCCTCGCTATGCAATTAAAGCAGATGCAAAAGCTAAATACATTTATGTAAAAGATGTATTTAAAACCTTTACAGATATGAAAATTTATACCTTCAATTTGATCACATCAATGGAAGGCGGTTCATCAGTTC
This sequence comes from Bacteroidia bacterium, assembly GCA_016787365.1. Classification (GTDB taxonomy): domain Bacteria; phylum Bacteroidota; class Bacteroidia; order B-17B0; family Aurantibacillaceae; genus UBA4416. The sequence continues at coordinate 20,457 of JAEUTR010000161.1, read as the reverse complement.
CGGCAGCTGAACCAAAAAAATAATATTAATTAAAAAACTAATTTAACATGGCAGAAATAGCAGAAAGCGGCGGCGGCGGGCATGGTAAAGGCGGTAAAAAACGCGCCAAGAAACAAAGTACCCGCGTGGATATGACTCCAATGGTGGATTTAGCGTTTTTGTTATTAACGTTCTTCGTTTTAACATCAACCTTTAGTAAACCAAAAAGTATGGAGCTAAGCTTACCGGCTGAACCACCTCCAGGAAGTCCACCACCACCGGAAGTTAAAAACGGGGTTACCTTTTTGTTAACCAAGGACGATAGAATTTTTTATTATGCAGGTCAGTTTTATGCACCTGGGAATGAAAAAGGGATGCCTCCTACAGATTTGAAGGAAACTAATTTCAGTCCTGAAGGATTACATAAATTGCTAACGGAGCAAAATAAATGGGCAATCGAAGAAATCAAAGGTTTAGCAGAAAAAAACAAAAATAAGCAGTTAGCTGATACTACCTTCAAACGAATGGCAGTTGATGCAACAGCAGATACCAGAGCAATTACAGTATTGATTAAAACAGACGATCAGGCAACCTATAAAAATGCGATTGATATGTTAGATGAATTAAAAATCTGTAATGTTGGTAAACGTGTTTTAGGAGTTGAGATGATGGCTACTGAGTATGCATTATTACAAGAAAAAATTAAATAAATTATGACAGCAAATTGGAATAGTGTAGTTGACGACTCCAGAAACGATATCGTTTTTGAAGGGCGCAACCAAGCCTACGGAGCGTATGAGATACGCCGTAGATACAATTGGACTGTTACCCTGATTTTAGGCTGCATGATTGGTGCATTGGCTTTAGGAATGGGTATCAAGTTTGTGTTAGGATTAAAAGGAGAGGAAGTACAAAAAGAGGCTATATTAGATATGACCACTATTGACTTAACTCCTCCTCCAGCAGATAAAAATGAACCACCACCACCACCACCACCACCGCCACCACCAGTAATGGAAACGGTAAAATTCGTTCCTCCAGTTATTAAGGATGATGCGGTTGAAACAGATCCACCACCACCACAAGATAAGTTAGCAGAAACTAATGTTAGTACTGTTACTCAAGAAGGAGATGGAGATGCTGTAGTTGTGCCAACAGAAGGGAATGGTAATGGTGTTATCGAAGAAAAAGCACCAGAAATTTTTACAGTAGTAGAAGAGATGCCAGAATTTCCGGGTGGAGCAATGGAAATGATGAAATATATTCAAAAAAACATTCAATACCCTCAAATGGCTAAAGAAGCTGGTTTAAGTGGAAAATGTTTCTTGAAATTTGTTGTTAATGGAAACGGAAATATTACTGATGTTACTGTGTTAAAAGGTGTACCGGGATGTGGAGAGTGCGACAGAGAAGCAATTCGTGTTGTAAAATCAATGCCAAACTGGAAACCAGGAAAACAAAATGGTAGAGCGGTGAATGTATTCTTTAACTTACCAATTAATTTCCAGTTAAGATAATATATACTCAATATTAAAATCCCCTCTTCCAAAAGGCTGAGGGGATTTTTTTTAGGTCATACTGAACTCGATTCAGCATCTCACGATTTTTAAAAATAGTAGTAATGAAAAAATCACCAATTGAATTAATTAATCTTGTATTTAGCGCCATGATGGTATTACTTACTTTTACAGGAGCTATTGTTTTTTTATTTACCGATTTAATGAGCGACAAGGCTTTTGGAAATAAACGCATTGTATTGGGAATAATTTTTTTAGCCTACGCTATTTATCGTTCGTATAGAATGTATGCAGCATTTAAAACAAAAGAAAATTAGGTCAGTAAGATTATAAAAACAACGTTCATTGTATTTAAGCAATCCATTTTCGTTTCGAAATAAATTTAACAAGAAAGATAACTGAAACTAGGATTAATGCAATTGGCCATAGTTTCACAAAAAACAAAATAATATTTCCGAATATTTCAGCACCGTAAGTTAAAGAGTTCAGTAATTGTGAACCAAAGTTTGGAGTATAAGGTTCTACGGGCAATGCGTAAGCATAAATTTCTTTTTTTGTAGTTTCTTTCTGGTAAAGATAAATAGACACAGTACTGTAAGAAACGTCATGCGCTAATTCAAGCGTGTTTAATCTCGAATTATCTGCCCACTCTTGTTTTACCGCCAGAGTATTTTCTGCGTCTACCATTTGATCTAATTTTTTTCCTTTATCATCAATCGCTTTTTCTAATCGTTGTTTGTGATTTACAAATCTATTTTCTGAAAGTTTTGCTGCCTGAAAATTTCTGGTTACATCTTCTGCTTTTATTTTTCTATAGTCTAAAAAATCTATCCATTCAGAAATTTCAGTGAGCGTTTTATCTAACTCAGTATTAGGGACTCTTATCACAATATTATTATGTACAGTATAGTTGATGATATCAAGCATACTATCTTTACTAACTCTTGTTGAGGTCTTGTAATTTATATTACTTTCTAAAACAGAAGAAGTAACATAACCGTTATGTTCCGAAACCATTTGTTCAATATCAAACGTAGCAGTTTTTACATCTTTTACTTTAAAAGATAAATCAGCAGTTCTTACAAAAGTTCGGTTGCTATCAGCTTTAAATGCTGGTTGTTCAATCGACTGAATGACATTTGAAACTGAATCGGCAAATAGTTTTGCTTTATCTTCTCTGTTTGACATTTCTTCGCTCGATGCGCCGCAGGAAAACAAAATAAAAGTTGTGCTTAAAATTACACCTGATAATTTTAAGATAGTTGAGGTTTGTTGTTTCATGGTTGTGGATTTTATTATTGATGCCACAACCTATAATTTAGTAACCAACAAGATATGTTAAGTTTGGTTAAATTAAAATATTACCTAAAGATTAAATAGTTTTAAATAAAAGTTCTAATTATGTCCGTTTCAACCTCAATAAAATAAATAGCACTTATTAAGGGATAAAATTTGGTGTATAGATAATGCCTTTCATTTAGTATAATAGAAAATAAAAATAGTAATAACATTGATAGCATAAGATGAGCTATTTCTAAAGATAACACCTTTTAATTTGTAACAAAAAGCCCTTCTAAGTAATTAGAAGAGCTTAAATAAAAAGAATCAATGATTACTTATTGTTTTATAAATTTTTTAGTAGTAGTGCCTTGGGTAGTTGTAATTTCAATAAAGTAAATTCCATTTTTAAACGGAACTGTATTTAACTTATAGTAATTAGTGTGTACTGTTTTGTTTATCATAACTTCACCTAAAGCATTGATAACACGAAGTACTGCAATATTATCATTAGCGAATTCAATATTTAAACCTTCCGTTGCAGGGTTAGGATAAAGTTTAGTAATTTCATTTGTATCGAAATGATTTTTAACATTAACCGATTGTCCTGAATTACTATTTTTGCGAAGTTGAATTATCTCAAGTTCAGTTAATACTCTGTTATACACAACAACGTTATCTATGTCGCCGGTGAAGGCTTTATTTGTAGTGCTTCCTGCACCGCCGCCTATTGATAAATAATTTGTAGCTGCTGTAGTTACAGTGTAACTAACTGGTAAATTTAGTTGCCCTGTTGTAGACGATGCTTTTACGCCATCAACATAAACTGTTTGTTGTGCAGTTGTACCATTATTCATATCATAAGTAAAAGCATAAAAATGCCAGTTATCAATATTACCTGTAATTGTGTTTGGCGCTTGATCGATGTAACCATATGAGCCAGAAATTGTATTTGCATTATGAACTCCTCCATGAAAAAAATCATTATAATGTCTGATATAAACAGCGTTATCTATTTCAACTAATGTAGAAAAATTTGATGACCACGTAGAACCTGCATTTTTTGCCCAGCAAGCAATGGTTAATTTACCATTAGTGCCTGCTTTTAATTGTGGATAAGCAGTAAGATCATATTTTAAAACCTGACCAGCTGCTAAAGAATAAGCACTATTAGCTATCCCACATTTATCATTTACAAATGTGCCTGTATTTGTTGATGGAACAGCACCCGTAGACGATACATCATTTGCATTGCCATTAAATGGTAAATGCAAAACAAGATCTGCGGTGTTGACAAAATCATCGCACTCAAAATTCACATCTGCCAACACTTCTACTTCTTGTTGACTTAATGCGCGATTATAAATTGCTAGGTCATCTATATAACCATTTACGCCTTGCCCAACCCACATGACAGGGTTTGTTCCTGTGTAATCAATAAAACCAGATTTTACGGTTGTACTTTTTAAAACGCCATTTTCGTAAAGCTTAACATTTTGACCATCGTAGGTAACACATAAATACACATAATTGTTATATGGGTCAAGCAAATTTGTTGATTGTGCAGATACGTTTGCCATAGTAGCACTTGTTCCAATTTGTCCATAATGTGTGCCCAAGCCCAACCAGTTTAAATAGGTTGCATTGCCGCTACCTAATACATAAGCATTATAGGTATTACCGGGATTACCAAGTTTTACTACGCACGGGTAATTACTAGTTTGTGTTGTTTTGTACTTAACTTTAGCGCTTATGCTTATGAAGTTTGGCTTAAATTGCGGGCTCCCATTTAGGTTTAATCCCAAATAACCTCCTTCATAAAATTCTACATCCGTGCCGCCAGCGTATGGAAGCGAACCGGTTGTTGTAATAGGACTAAGCGCTACACCAGTATTTGATACTAAACTGCCGCCTGAGAAATCCCAAAATCCTAAAAGGCCATTTTGAGGTATTTGTGCAAAACAAGAAGCTGTTGCAATGATCGTTGTGTAAATTGTTGTGTAAATTTTTTTCATGAGTTAATGTTTTAGATATTATTGTGCAAAAAAACACCAATAAAAAATGTCCATCAAAACTACCTTGTGAAGAGTCTATTTAATCTTGTGAAATGCCATTTGAAGAGACTTCAGAAATTACGAGACTGAAAAGACATGAGACAAAGTAACATAAAAAAGCCCCGCTAATTACCTAGCAGGACTTTACTAAAACAGGACATGAAAAATAAACCTGTTTGTTGTTTACTAGCTATTGTTTAATAAATTTTTTAATAGCTGAACCATTTTTACTTTCAATTTTTACAAAATAAATACCGTTTGTTAAGTTATCTATATTTAAAGTGATGTTACTTGAAGTTGCATTTTCAGTTGCTATAATTTCTCCTAAAGCATTGATAATATAAACTATTGTACCATCATTAGTATCAGGCACATCAACCGTTATAAAATGATTAGCTGGATTAGGATAAATCGATACTAAATTATTATTAGTTACTTCTTCAATTCCTGTGCAAGTACTAACGCTTTGAGTATAAGTTGCAGGATAATAACAATTTGTATTATTCGTATTTCCCATATTATTATCAACTGCATTTACAGTATAAATGGTTGTTGTTGAAGGGCTAATAATATTATCTCCTGTAAAAGAACTATTACCTCCGGTCCAAATATAATATAATCCACCTGCTCCACTTGCTGTTGCTATTAGTGTAGCTGTTTGCCCAGTACATAAAAGTGTATTAGTTGTAGTTATTGTAATAGTTCTTGTTTTTACGATTCCTGCAATACTAAAAGTAGCAGCACAACCCGTAATTGTATTTGTTGCCACCATTGTGTATACTGTTGTAATACTCGGGCTAATTACTATGCCCGATGTAGGAACGGGTATTGAGTTCCCATTTAAAGTATAGCTTTGCGCGTTATTAGTTCCAAATAAAGGAATAGTTAAAGGTTCATTAGGGCACAAATTATCAGCATAACTTGCGCCAACATTAAATCCCACAAAAGGCTTTGGATTTACCGTTACTGTTACGCTTTTTGTAGAAGAACATGAACCATTACTTCCTGTAACCACGTATGTTGTATTGGTAGTTGGAGATACCACTGCTGAACCACCACCGCTATAAGTATAAGACGTTGCGCCAGATGGACTAATTGTGAAAGAAAATCCTGCACAAATTGTTCCATTACTAGCTGTAATAGTTGGTGTTGTATTTACGTTAACAGTAGCAATAAAATCAGATTGACTAACACATCCTTGTGCTGATGTTCCATTAACAGTATATGAGGTTGTAGTTGTTGGCGAAACAGTTGCGCTACCTCCACTGATTGTATATGTGCTAGCACCTGTTGGATTTAAGTTGAAAGAAGCGCCAGAACAAATCGTTCCATTACTAGCAGATATTACTGGTCTAGCATTAACAACAACCGTCATTGTTTTTGTTTGAGAACATGTTCCATTTGACCCTGTTACCGAATAAATGGAAGTTGCCGTTGGAGAAACGATTGCACTACCGCCACTATAAGTATAGTTCGTTGCGCCAGTTGGAGAAATAGTAAAGGAGTTTCCTGAACAAATAGTGCCATTAGAAACTGAAACGGTTGGAGAAGCGATAGTTGAAATCGTGACAGATTTAGACGACGAACAAGAACCATTTGATCCCGTAATGGTATAAACAGAAGTTGCTGTTGGACTCACTACTGTACTACCGCCACTATAAGTGTAAGATGTTGCTCCAGTAGGATTTAATGTAAAACTACTGCCAGCACAAACAGTTGCATTTGAAATAGAAATTGTTGGGCTTGCCACAACTTGAACAGTTGGGTAAAGCGTATGTCTGCAACCATTAAAAACTTGGTTAGTTGGAAAATCTATATCATCAGTAATACCAGTAACCGTATAAACAGTAGTGGCAGTAGGCGATACAACAACCGGATTCATACCACCACCTAAATGAGTCCACAAATAAGTGGTAGCACCTGAACTTGTTAAAGTAGTAGATTGTCCATTGCAAATCGTCGTGTTACCACTTACACTTATTGTTGGTGTTTGCAAAACAGTGAATGTACGTGATAGTGTATTTTGAATTGCTGGACAATCAGCTATTGAAACTGAAGCAGTATAGGTAACCGTTGAACTAGTTGTACTAATTGGTAATAATGCTACATTTGAATTACCAGGCATCCACGTATATGTAAAATTTGTAAAAGGATTTAAATTAACCGTTAAAAATCCTGAATTATTACAAACTTTACTGTTCGCTTGAATTTCTCCAGACGCAATTAAATTTGAATTTGACAACATTGATAAATTACTTGGACAAGTAAACACAACAGTGTAATCTTCTGTTTCTCCATATAAATTATCATAAGGCAAACACGGGTCTGACGGTGGAGAAAAACCTGGAGTGACATAGACTCTCAGCCTAGCTTTTAATGGTACATTGATAGCTGATGATAAAGGTATAGTGATATTTATATTATCACCATTTTGATTCGGAGATTGGTAAAACATTTCATTACTTTCAAATACACCATTGTTGTTGAAATCTATCCACATACAAGCGGTTCCATTAGCACCTGTTTTAGTCCATTGAATATTAATATTAGATCCCGACTGTATAGTGAATGAATTTGTAGAAGACAAATCAGTATATCGATTTGCTCCAATGCCACTGCTACCTGTAGAAAAAATGCTATTTAATGCAAATGTTTGAATGTAGTTTGCTTGGCCAGTAACGGTTGATGTAACTGGTGCCGTTGTTGAACACTGCCCAAAACTTTTAAGGGCAAAAACAATGCAGAGCATTGTACAAATTAAGTAAATTGTTTTTTTCATGTTTTATGTTTTAATAATTATGAAACAAATAAAAAGCAATAAAAAACTCTTGCCAAAACAACCTTGTGAAATGTATATTTAACCTTGTGAAATGTAATTCGAAGAAATGAGAATGTATGAAAAGACAAAAAGGACCTATTTTTTACCTTTTTTCCTAAACGACATTTTATATTGAAAAAACACCGAAATAAATTGATTTGGGAGATCGTAAAAATTAAACCAATACAACTGAATGGTAGTTTTATTAGCTTTAATAGCTGCTGAAATTCCGCCATCTAAGGTTTTAAAATTTGTCTCCACATCGCTGTCATACTGAACAGAAACACCCAATCTAAATTTTTTATACACCGTAAAATCAATACCGGACCAATTATAATAAAATTGACTTTGACCTGAAATCGGGACCGAATACTGATTTAAAAAACTGATGTCAAAATTTTTATGGTAACCTAAATAATAAAACTGAAAAGAGCCGCCGTTATAATCCCCTAACATCACGCCTAGTTGTGGTGTAAAAACATGTTCCATTTTAGGTTTAGAAACGATAAAACTTCTTCCCCCATAAATACCAAACGTATTTAATTGCTCATAGTTATATCGAACTTCACCATAAAATTTTTTATAAGAAATAATAGTGCCGCCAATTAAATACGGATTATGATTTGCCATGTTTAATTGCTGGCTTGGCGAATAAGACGAAATAAATGTGGGAAATAATGTAAGCCCAGTAGTATCTTGACAACAACCTTTAATTATCGCAACAAATAAAGTAAAAGTAAAAATAAAGTGTTTAAAAGATAAATACATATAGCCTAGCGAAAATAGTTATAAATCATTTATCTTTTTACTAAAAACAATTTATTGATTGTGTTTTCAAAATCTTTGCATTTATCTCGAGCAATAGGTACAACTAATTCATGATGCTTCACTAAAACTTTCTTGTCTGACTTTCTATATATATCTATAAAATTCAAATTAAGTAAATAACTACGATGTGTTCTATAAAAATCAGGTCTACTAATTTGCAGTTCGATATTTGAAATGGTTTCTGAAATCAAAAATGAATTCCCATTTTCGAGAAATACGTATGAGTAAACATTGTCTGCTTTAATTAATACAATCTCATTAATTGATATCAAATGTCTTTGTCTATGCCCACTTAGGAGAATTTGTTTCTGCTTCATAATTTGACGCAAAAAATAAAAAAGTACTCTATTTCTAAAAGAAACCTTGTGAAATGTATAAATTACCTTGTGAATGGTATTGTAGGAAATACTAATAAAGCAATTGCTTTCGTTATTTTTATTATTTTTAAATTCAAATGTCTTTTGTTATTCGTGCCATATTTTTAGGATTTTTCCTGTATTTGTTAAAGACAAGCTATGCTCAAAATCCTTTTTATAAAACATTTGGTATAACAAGTGGATTTCCTTGCTCTACGGTTTACGATGTATATCAAAGTAAAAACGGATTTATATGGTTTGCAACGGATGTTGGCTTATTTAGCTACGATGGATTTGATGTAAAAAATCAAGTCAATACATACCCTTTTGACAAAGCCGTTACTAATATTTTAGAAGATAGTTCTGGGAAAATTTGGTGTCAGAGTTTTAAAGGTATTTTTTATTATACACAAGGAGATAGTTTAGTGATTGAGCCAACCATTTCACAAAAACATAAATTTCATGCGGCGCAAATGCTAAATGGAAAGACACTAGCTTCCATTACCAAACAAGGTGTAAATTTATTTAACACTAGTACCAAAAAAAATATATCAGTTACAATTCCTGAGTTTAATGTAGTTACTCCCTCGTACAACGATAATGAAACTTTAATTTTACGAGGCTATTTTGGAGACAAAACTTTCTATATATCTCCAGATGGGAAATATAAAAAAACTGTTCCAAAAAACGTGACACGTAGTTTCTATACTGTGAGATTTAATAATCAATTAATTTCTCTAACAAAAGACTTTCCATATAATATCATTTTTGAAAATGGGGATGTAAAACCATTATCCTTTAAAAAAAATGGAAATTTTTATATCAACAACATTAAATCTATTAGTAAAAATCGCTTAGCCATCTGCACTAGTAATGGCTTATACTTATTAGATAAAGATTATAATATTATTAATGTCAATGGATATTATACAGATATTAATGTATCTAATATCATCGAAGATTTAGAAGGAAATTTTTGGCTATCCTCACTAAATAAAGGCTTAGTATTTACAAACCAATTTAATATTATTTTCAATAATCCCGAATATGTATTTCTAACAGTTTGCCATGGTAACAATGCGCTTTATTTTGGCACATTAGAAAACACAGTGATTAAAATGGATTTTAAAACTAAAGCTTTTGATACCATTTATCATTTGCCAAGAAAACAAAACATATCCAACATACTATACAATCATCATCATTATGAATTAGTGTTTACTAACTCGAAATTTAATGTGATGAATACGCTGAATAATTCCATTACATCCATCAACTTAAAAGTAAACGATGTAGACACACTGGATCATTCACATTATATTTTAGCAACCGATAAAGGCTTATTTATTTACCCTAATGATAAAAGCGAATTAATAAGTAGTTGGAAAAACAAATATTCCACTATTGAAGAAAATGCCATATCTATTAGCAATGAACCAAAAGAGTATTATCAAGTTATCTCAATCAACAATAAAATTTACACATCAACATCAGATGGTTTGTTTGAATACAGTACGAAAGGCATTAAACCTATAAGCTACAACAATACATCTTTAACTATAAATAATTTAGGTGTGATTAATAATGAACTCATTATTATTACTTATAATGTAGGTGTTCTAAAATACAGTAAAGGACAACTAATGCCTCTGTTTAACGAAACAAATGGGATGAGTAAATCAGATTTATATCTTGGCAAAACATTTGAAAACAAACTCTACTTATTGCATTACGATGGCATGCAACGATATGATCCAGATACAAAAGAAAATTATTCGGTAAACATGACGGATGGCGTTGAATCTGATCTAGGAGATTTTACAGTGCTTAACGACACTATACATGCTACAAATTATGAGGGTTTCTTAAGTTTCAAATTAGATTCTACATTGGCCACCAAAACAAGGCCAAAATTAATATTAAGCACTTTTTACATAAACGACATTGAGACTGATATTACAAAAAATCAAGCATTCAATCACACTCAAAATAACATAAAAATTAATTATTCGTTAATTGATTTTAGGGGAAGAAAATACACAAAGGTTTATTACAAGTTAAACAATGGCAATTGGGTTGAAACTAATCCTAAATTTAAAGAACTATTATTTACAGCTTTAGAACCAAACACATATACGCTTCAACTAAAAGCAATTAATTACAGGGGTTATGAAAGCAATTATATTACTTTAAAGTTTACAATACAACCACCGTTCTACAAAACCTGGTGGTTTATTGGTTTAATAGTACTTAGTATATCGGGCGCTGTTGCTTTTTTTGCCTATTACCGTATAAAACAACTTCAAAAAAAGCAAAAAGAAATTTTAGAAAAAGAACGCTTATTGCACGAATTAGATTTATCAAACATTAAATCGTTGAGAGCACAAATGAATCCACACTTTTTATATAATGCCTTAAATGCTATACAAAGTTTTATTTATACTGGCGATAAAGAAACGGCTGTAACTTCTCTGGGAATATTTAGTGATTTAAGTCGCGGGGTTTTGGATAGTAGCAGAAGTCCTGAAATTAGTTTATTTGATGAGCTAACACTAATTGAAAACTATTTGAAATTAGAAACCATGCGTTTACCTAAAATAAACTATCAATTAACTATTGATCCTCAACTAAATTTACACGATACCTATATCCCAACTATGATTATTCAGCCAATAGTAGAAAATTCTGTATATCATGGTTTATCAAACAAACAAGGCCTTGGTTTGTTATCTATTAATTTTAATTTACTAGAAAATGTATTGCAAGTTGTTGTACAAGACGATGGCATCGGGCGCGATGCCGCTGCCAAATTAAGGCAACGTGCTCTAAAAAAATCAGCGTCGTTTAGTACGAGTGCTAATTTGAATAGAATAGAATTATTAAATGCCAATAAAGAAAATAAGATTATACAAACCATTACTGATTTATATTCAACAGATAAAAAAGCTATTGGAACAAAAGTTGAATTAGTTATCCCAATTAACGATTATGATTAAATGTATTATTATTGAAGATGAACCACAGGCGGTAACTCTTTTGAGAACTATTGTAAATAATAAATTTCCAAATGTGGAAATACTTGCAGACTTTGACAAAGTAAGTGCGGCGGCTGAGTTTATAAAAAAAAATAAAATCGATTTTGCTTTCTTAGATGTACAATTAAATGGCGAGTTAGGCTTAGATATTATCAATTATCTAAATAAAGATGAACTTAATTTTGAAATTATTTTTACAACTGCTTATGGGAGCTTTGCGGTTGAAGCATTTTCGCTATGCGCTATTGACTTTGTTTTAAAACCAATAAACGAAGATAGATTAAGTGAAGCCATTAATCGCGTGCTAAAAAAACATCAGGTATCAGTAGAACAATTAAAGATTTTGCAAGAAGTTTCGACAACAGATAAAATTGAAAAAATTGTTTTATCCATGAATGAAAAAAAAATAATTGTAAACATAAAGGACATTATATTTCTAAAAGCAGATAATGTATATACCGAATTCTACTTAAATAATGGAATAAAGCATGTTGTATCGAAACCATTAAAGGAATATGAATTATTATTAAGCCAGACGACATTCTATAAACCACATCGTTCTTATATTATCAATACCTCAGCGGTAAAATCATACCAAAAAGCGGCTGGCGAAATTGAAATGACTAATAATTTTAAAGTGAATCTATCACGAGATAAGAAAAAAGAATTTGAAGATATTTATCTAAAATAAATTACCCTTCAAAGGTTACCGAAAAAATTACCATTTTAGAATTGACTTTATCGATACTATTGGTAAAAATATTGTTATTTTTTTGCAGAAGATTTTTTGTGCCTTGTATCATTTTTACTTCTAGGCCCAGTTTAAAGTATTGCAAATAAAAATCAACTCCGGCGCCACCGCTATAAAAATAATCATCACGTTTAAGTAATACGGCATCATCCAATTGATTTGCTCCGCCTACTGCCTGACCTTTCTTTTTAGAAACCAAATCCAAAGTGTATCCACCACCAAAAATAACATATGCCCCAAAATTATCTAAACGTTTTGATTGCAGTTTTAATTCCAAAGGCAAAATGATGAAAGTGGATTCAACACTTTTTTTATAAAGTTTGGTACTATCTCTGTTTGCATTTTGTAAAGTATAATCCAAACTTCTAGAAGCAAAACTAATATTAGGAGTAAAGCGAACTCTCAAATAATCATGCAATCTAAAATCTGAAATAATTCCCAATGCAAAACCCGGATCTGATTTTGTATAAATAGTTTTTATACCATATCTCACATCTCCTATAAGTGTATCGGGGAATGCAGAATTTTTTACAGTATGAATTCTAAAATCTGTTCGGTTATATGCCAGCGAAAAACCAAAATGAACTTTGTTTTTATAGAATTTCGGTAAGTTTACGCCACCCTCTTCTTTATGTTGAGAGAATGCTTCAATGCAAAGACTGGTGAAAAGTATGTATAAAAATTGTTTCAAGAGTTATTACAAAACGTTTTTTATTGGCTTTTATTATATTATGGATGAGTAGGTTCGTTTATTTTTTCTTCGGAAGCAGATTTTTGTTTAAAAAATTTACCCTGAAAAACCAATATGATTCCTACACCAAATGAAATAGCCATATCGGCAAAATTAAAAATAGCATTAAAAAACTCAAAATGTTCTCCGCCCAAAACGGGAAACCATTCAGGGAAGTTTCCTTCATAAATGGGAAAATAAAACATATCTACCACGTGACCCTGAAGAAATCCGGCATAACCTCCGTCTGCAGGCATAAATTCTGCAACTTGATATTCTGAACTTTGGCCAAATAATATACCGTAAAATGCCGAATCTAAAATATTACCTAATGCTCCTGCCAAAATCAATGAAACACAGATAATAAAACCTTTATGTTCCCCTTCGTTTACTATTTTTTTAATATAAAAAACACCTGCAAATACAGCGGCAACCCTAAATAAACTTAGGGCCAGTTTACCATAATCACCTCCAAATTCTAACCCCCAGGCCATACCCGGATTTTCGGTAAAAGTAATACGGCTCCAATCTCCTATAATACGGCAAACTTCTCCAATAGGATAATTAGCCTTAATGTATAATTTTATACACTGGTCAATAAGCAACACTGCAAAAACAGTAATTATTGGAAGTCTGTATTTTTTAAGCATAATGCCTATAAAAGCAAAAAAGGTTATCTTACAAAGATAACCTTTTACTTGAATGTAATATGATATTTAGTTGGCTTGATTTAATTTAGCATCAATACCTAAAGTTGCATGTGGAACTGAACGTAAACGTTCTTTTGGAATTAATTTACCGGTTACACGGCAAATGCCATATGTTTTGTTCTCAATGCGCATTAAAGCATTCTTTAAGTTCACAATATATTTTTCTTGACGAATTGCTAATTGAGCCGTTTCTTCTTTTGATAATACATCTGAACCATCTTCTAATAACTTAAATGAAGGAGAGGTATCATCAGTTCCATGATTATCTGCGTTTGATAATGTTTGTTTTAACAAATCATAATCTGTTTGCGCTTCTTTTAATTTATCAATAATTAATTCTTTAAACTCTAATAATTCTTTATCAGAATAACGGCTTCTATCATCCTTCGTATTTAAGAACGGTTTTGGTTGAGCCGCTTGAGGCTTTTTAATTAATGGTTTTGTAATATCAATATGTAAAGGCCTGTTTCTGATATAAGATTCAGAACCTGATGAACGGCCTTCATTTTTCTTTCTTCTTCCGCGTCCGCGTTTTTCAGGAATTTCATCATCATCGTCATCATCTAAAGGAATACCACCACCTTCTAAATCTAATACTGGTGCTTCGTCTAAATCAACTACGGCATCATCATCATCTTCCGGTTTTTCGTAATCATCCTTTACATCAACATCAGAGTCATCTTCCTCTTCTGGCTCAATATCATCCTCTTCATCATCGTCGCCTTTTTTACCTTTTTTTGAAGGCTTGCCTGCTTTTTTAGATGGCTTAGCACCTTTTTTAGCTACAGCGTCAATTGGCTTTCCAACAACTTTTGGTTTTGCTATTTCTTTAACTGCCTTAGTTGGTTTTGCTGGTGCTGCGACTTTTTTTGCAGGCTTAGCAGCAACTTTAGCAGCAGGTTTTACAACTTTTTTCTCAATTTTTTTTGGAGCAGGTTTTACTGCTGCTTTTTTTGCGGGAACTTTAGTCACTTTTTTTGGAGCTGGTTTTTTAGCAACAGCCTTTTTAGCTGTTGTTTTTGGTGCTGATTTTTTAGCAACAGCTGTTTTAGCTGTTACTTTTGATACTGGTTTTTTAACAGGAGCTTTTTTAGCTACTTGCTTTGGCGCAGGTTTACTTGCTTTTTTAACAGGGTTAGCCGCAGCTTTTTTTGGAGCAGGTTTCACTACTTTTTTAGCTGGCTTTGCAGCTGCTTTTTTTGGAGCTGGCTTAGTTGCTTTTTTAGCAGGTTTTACAATTTTCTTTGCCATAATTCTTGTCTTAAAATTAATTTAACTTTTCTATAGAAATAAGGGTCGATACCAATTCGTCAACTTCAACAGAATTTGCGGTGGCGGCGGACAAATTTTGTACCACTTGTAAATCTCCTGTTAGAGTTTCGGCGCAAATATAGTTCAAATTATTTTGAATGGCTGTATCTAATGCATCATTTTGTTGAATTTTAACCAAAATCTTGTCTGTTACGTCTAAACCACTGTCTTTACGCAGGTTTTGGATACGATTAACTAATTCTCGGGCTAAACCTTCCTCTTTTAGAGATTCAGATAAAGTTACATCTAAAGCAACGGTTATTTGCCCGCTATTAGACACTTTCCAGCCTGGAATGTCAACCGGAATAATCTCTACATCTTCTAATTCCAACAAAATCTCTTCTCCTTCAACATTCATCTTAAATTGACCTGTTTTTTCGATTCCTGAGATAATTAAGTCGCCATGGTCGTTTGCATAAGCTTGAACGGTTTTCATATGTTTACCACATTTCTTACCTAAGGTTTTAAAATTCAACTTCAGGTTTTTAACGATATGCGCTTCTTCTTCCGTAACAAATTCTAATTCTTTCACGTTTACTTCAGCCAAGATGATATCTTTTACGGCTTCCACATGCTGCCTAAATTCATTATCCAAAATAGGAATACGAATTTTTTGTAATGGCTGACGAACTCTTAAATTTTCTTTTTTACGAATTGATAAAATCATCGAAGATATCTTTTGCGCCATCTCCATGCGTTTTTCTAAGCTGCTATCAATGATGCTTAAATTAACTTTTGGATAATTAGTTAAGTGCACAGAATTAATATCTCCAGACACGTCGTTTAAATTTTGGTATAACCAATCAGCAAAGAATGGTGCAATGGGGCTCATTAATTGAGATAATGTATTTAAACACTCAAACAATGTTTCGTAAGCTGCTTTTTTATCATCGCTCATATCGCCTTTCCAGAAACGACGACGTGATAAACGGATGTACCAATTGCTTAAATGCTCATCTACAAATTCCTCAATATAACGAGCTGCTTTGTGTGGTTCAAATGTTTCGTATTGCTCTGTTACCTCTTTTACTAATGAATTTAATTTTGATAAAATCCAACGATCTAATTCAGAACGGTTACTAATGTTTACTGTGTTGTTTAAATCAACTACAAATCCGTCAACGTTAGCATATAAAGCGAAGAATCCATAGGTGTTATATAAAGTACCAAATAATTTACGTTGTACTTCACCAATACCTTCTACATCAAATTTTAAATTATCCCACGGCGCGGCGTTTGCAATCATATACCAACGAGTAGCATCAGCTCCATATTTTTCAATCGTTTCAAATGGATCAACGGCGTTTCCTAAACGCTTACTCATTTTATTTCCGTTTTTATCTAACACTAATCCGTTAGATACTACGTTCTTGTATGCTACTGAATCAAAATTCATCGTCGCAATAGCATGTAGAGTAAAGAACCATCCACGTGTTTGATCGACACCTTCTGCAATAAAATCAGCTGGATAATATTTTTTATCGTCAATTAATTCTTTGTTCTCAAATGGATAATGAACTTGCGCATAAGGCATAGCGCCCGAATCGAACCATACATCAATTAAATCAGGCTCACGGAATAATTTTTTTCCGTTTTTCTCTAAGATAATATTATCAGCGTATGGCTTATGTAAATCAAAGGTGTCGTAATTCTCTGCTGTAAAGTTTCCTGGTACAAATTTTCCTAATGGATTTTCTGTCATGAAACCTTTGGCGATTGAATTTTCAATTTCCTTTTTTAATTCTTCGGCACTTCCAATAACTATTTGTTCTGAGCTATCTTCACTCGTCCAGATAGGAATGGGAATACCCCAAAAACGAGAACGAGATAAATTCCAATCATTTAAATTTTCTAACCAATTACCAAAACGACCTGTACCAGTAGCTTCTGGCTTCCAGTTAATAGTTTTGTTTAATTCAATCATACGGTCTTTAGCTGCCGTTGATTTAATAAACCAAGAGTCTAATGGATAATATAAAACGGGTTTGTCAGTTCTCCAACAGTGCGGGTAACTGTGCTCGTAAGTTTCTTTCTTAAATAATTTTCCTTCTTCTTGTAATTTTAAAACAATACGTTCGTCAACACTTAAGTAAGCTTTTAATTCTTTTATTTTTCCAGTGGCTTCTAAAATTTGTTTTTGTTTTTCAAACTCAACTTGTTTTTCAGCATCGGTATGGTAAGCTTCTTTCACATATTCTTCGCCGTACAAGAATGTTCCGTCTTGTATTTCAGGTAAAAAACGACCGCGTTTATCAACTAAAGTTAATGAACCAATGCCATTTTGTTTTGCTACTCTAAAATCGTCTGCACCAAAACTTGGAGCAATGTGCACAATACCTGTACCATCCGTTGTTGTTACAAAATCACCAACAATCACTTTAAATGCATCACCATCTGTTGGTTGAACAAATGGTAATAATTGTTCGTATGAAATACCAGCTAAATCAAATCCTTTGCAATGACCAACAATTTTAAATGGAATGTTTTTATCGCCTGGTTTATAATCTTCAAATTTTAAGTCGGTATGTTTTTCAGAAAAATATTTGTTTACCAAGTCTTTCGCTAATATAACCGTTTGCGGAGTTCCGCTGAATGGATTAAAACTTTCTACAAACACATAATCAATATCTTTTCCTACAGCTAAAGCCGTGTTTGAAGGCAAAGTCCAAGGTGTGGTTGTCCAAGCTAGAATGTATAAATCTCCGTTAACTTTAAACTTTGAATCTTTAACTTTAAATTGTACTGTTGCTGTTCTGTCCTTCACATCTCTATAACAACCTGGTTGATTTAATTCATGAGAAGATAAACCTGTACCTGCCGCTGGTGAATAGGGTTGAATAGTAAAGCCTTTGTATAATAAATCTTTCTTAGATAAATTTTGTAATAACCACCAAACACTTTCAATGTACTTGTTATCGTAAGTAATGTAAGGATCTTTCATGTCAACCCAGTAACCCATTTTAGCGGTCACATCTTCCCACTTATCAGTATACTTCATCACTTCCTTGCGGCAAGCTTTGTTGTAATCCTCCACCGAAATAAATTTTTTGCTGTTTGGATTTCCAATATCTTCTTTCGTTATTCCTAATGATTTTTCAACGCCAAGCTCAATAGGCAAACCGTGAGTATCCCAACCTGCTTTACGTTTCACTTGAAAACCTTGTAAGGTTTTATAACGACAAAAAATATCTTTAATCGTACGAGCCATCACGTGATGAATACCTGGCATACCATTAGCACTTGGTGGACCTTCGTAAAACACCCAAGGTGTTTTTCCTTCGCGTGTAGAAATAGATTTTCCGAAAGTGTCTTTTTCTTTCCAATAATCTAAAATGTCTTTACTTATTTGTGATAAGTTGAGTTGGTTGTATGTAGGGTACTTTTTCATGTTTAATTTGAGTTTAACCGCAAAGAGCGCAATGTTTTATGCAAAGGGCGCAAAGGGTTGTTGCTTAATAAATTAAGGGTAGCGAATGTACAAAAAAAATGTGTAATGTTAAATTTATCGTTTAAGGGTTTTAAAAGTCAAAATTGTGTGTAAAAGTCAATTTTTTTCATAATTTTATTTAAAAATTCAATACCATGAAAAAAGGATTATTCTTAATATTTATAGTAGTTGCTTCAATTGGCATAGCTCAGGAAAACAACACATGGCGCATAGGCATTCAGTGGGGAGGGCAAGATAATCATGCAAAATTTATAGGCGGAATGGATGAGGCAAACGCACGATTTCACCAAAAATCATTTGGAGCTGGGTCTTTTAATGTTATTGGACGTTATGACATTAATAATCGTTGGATGATACAAACTGGTTTAGGTTTTAATTCTTTTGGATTTGAATTTGCCTTAGCCGAAAATTATTCGTTTTTAGGGAAAGGGGCACGCTCTTCTACCATTAAAACAGAATTTGTCGCTTTTGAAATTCCATTAATGGGTTTTTATAAATTTAACCCTAATTGCCGAAATGCTAAATGGTTAGTTGGTGGTGGTTTTGCCAGCAACATGATAGGTTCGCAAACCATAAATAAAAGCTATGCAAATAAAACAGAGGGAGCAACTACACCTTCAAGATACTTAAATAGCCGAGCAACATCTGCTAATGGCGGCTATTTAATGCTGCGTTTTGCTGTTGGAAGAGAAAAAGTATTTAAAAAAGGCGGTATTTTAAATGCTACTTTGATGTTTAATGCTGGACTAAGCGGCTCAATGGCTAAAGCCACTGTTAATTACACCGTTGATGGACAAGATTACACGCACCAATTTTCGAATGAAGGCAATTATGTAGGATTGAAATTGGCTTACTTCTTTAGACCATTAAAAAGTAAGATTTTCAAAAACACAACTCCAAAAGCGATAAAGGTAAGTTCTCAAAATAATTAAGGATTATCTAATTTTCCCATTTGTTTCATTTTTGTTTCAAAGGAGTAAGCAATGGTTTGCGCTCTTTGGATAGCCATGTTGGCCTTTTCTCCTTCAAATAAATGATGTATGGTGTCTTCAAAGGTTTTAAGCCAAATGGTAAAATGCTCTGCTTTTAAAGGTAAATTAACATGTTTATCAAACACATTGGTGGTGTAGCCTTCTTTATCCAATAACACAAATTCCCAAAATGATATCATGTGAGGCATATGTTTTTCGAAATCCACATGAGCAAAAATTGGTTTTACTTCTTCGTTTAATAATAAATTAGAGTAAAAGGTCTTTACTAAAAGGCTCACGTCTGCTGAATTAGCAATGTCAATTTTCATATTTATTGTTTTTTTAATTTATAAAAAAAGTGCTTGAAGAAAATCAAGCACTCTCAAATAAAATATTCGTTTGAAAATACTATTTATTTAATTTCCCTAGTCGAGCAGTAGCTTTTACAGTAGTTATTTTGTAAATAAATCCTAAGCCAATCGGACGTTTCACAGTAACCTCATATTGTGGATAAAATACAACATCATAGCCAGTATGTTTTTCCATCATATCATGCAGAGCATAAGAAGCAGTTGAATTAATAATATAACCACCAATCACCGGAATACTGGCTAAATTAATACCTAATCCTAATGGACTTGCTACTCCATCTTTATTTACTGTTCCTGTTT
>JAEUTR010000148.1 GCA_016787365.1 Bacteroidia bacterium | reverse complement strand
TATGAAATAAAAGAAAGTTTAGAAAAGGAATTTTTTACCAATAAATCATGGAAAAACTCTTCTTTAAACTTATTTCTCAAAGCTCAAAAATGGTTTCCTTTAATTGAATCTATATTAAAACAAGAAGGCGTTCCAGATGATTTTAAATATGTAGCTATGATCGAAAGTCATTTATCAAATGTAGTATCTCCAATGGGAGCAGCCGGCTTTTGGCAACTCATGCCTATTACAGCCCAACATTATGGATTAATTGTAAATACTGAAATTGATGAGCGCTTAGATGTAGAAAAAGCAACACATGTTGCCTGTAAACATTTTAAAGATGCACATGCCTATTTTAAAAACTGGACACTAGCAGCTGCGGCATATAATGTTGGGATTGGCGGTATCCAAAACGCATTAAAGAAACAAAACACTAATAACTATTATGACCTTCTTTTAAATAAAGAAACAGGAAGCTTTATTTATCGTATTTTGGCATTTAAAACGCTATTGTCCAATCCCGAACATTTTGGAGTAAAAAACAAATTAAAAAAAACAAGTACTTTACCTGCTTTTAAAATTATGAAAGTCGATTCTTCCATCACCAATTTAAAAGCATTTGCTAAACATATCAATACCAATGAAATTGTTTTAAAAACTTTTAATCCATGGTTGATTGGAGAACAATTGAGCAATCCTGACAAAAAAACATACCAATTTAAAATACCTAAAAACAAAAACCTCGATTTAAGTGTTTACTTTAACGATGTGTTTCCACAAGATGTTATTATAGATACCTCATTAAAAACGAAAACTTTTGTTGATACATTAAAACTAATTAATGACACGATAAAAAAATAGACCAAAGAGACGCAAGACCGAAGAGACTAAAGACAACAAAACAGTCATGTTTCAAAAAAGTCTTGATTCCCTCAAGTGCCTTAAAAATATGGAAGAAGAACAAATAGAAGTGATTGGTGCCAGAGCCCATAACTTAAAAGATATATCATTAAATATTCCTCGCAACAAATTAGTAGTTTTGACTGGCTTAAGCGGTAGTGGTAAATCATCGCTGGCTTTTGATACTATTTATGCTGAAGGACAACGTCGTTATATCGAAAGTTTTTCGAGTTACGCTCGTCAGTTCCTTGGTAATATGGAACGCCCTGATGTAGATAAGATTTCAGGGTTAAGTCCGGTAATTTCTATCGAACAAAAAACAGTCAATAAAAATCCACGTTCTACAGTTGGAACCATTACTGAAATTTACGATTTCTTGCGTTTACTTTTTGCTCGTTCTGGTGAAGCGTATTCCTACGTGACTGGCGAAAAAATGGTTCGCTATAGCGATGACCAAATCATTGATTTAATTTTAGAAAAATACAAAGACAAAAAAATCAATTTGTTAGCACCTGTAGTTAAAGGTCGTAAAGGACATTACAGAGAGTTATTTGAAGATATTCGAAAAAAAGGATTTAATAAAGTTCGTATTGATGGAACCGTAGTTGATATTACTCCAAAAATGCAAGTAGATCGTTACAAAATTCATGATATTGAAATAGTAATTGATAGATTAGAAATTACGAAAGACATTAAACCTCGTTTACACCAATCATTGCAAACTGCCATGAAACAAGGTAAAGGAACCATTATGGTATTGGAACATGAAGAAGTTGATACAAAGGCAAAAAAGAAAGCGACAACATCTTTTGGTTTTGGTAAAGTGCAATTTTTCTCTCGTTCTTTAATGTGTCCAACTTCTGGTATCTCTTATGATGAACCTGCTCCTAATTTATTTTCTTTCAACTCTCCTTATGGTGCATGTCCACATTGTAATGGATTAGGCGTTGTGTCAGAAGTAGACATCAGCAAAATTGTTCCTAATCAAAAAATTTCTATCCGAAAAGGTGCTATTGCTCCTCTTGGTCCATCAAAAGGCATTTGGGTATTCAAACAAATTGAAGCCATTGGAGAAAAGTACAAGTTTACTTTGGATACTCCTTTTGAAGATATTCCTGAAGAAGCCGTAAATATTTTATTAAACGGTACTGAAGAATTATTTACCATTAAATCTGATACAAGTGCCAATGGTTACAGTTCTGCATTTGATGGCATTGCTACTCATATCTCTCGCCAAGCTGAAGAAGATCCTTCTCCAGCTATGTTGCGTTGGGTAGAAGGCTTTACTAATAAAATTAATTGTTCGGTATGTGATGGCACTCGTTTAAAAAAAGAGGCTTTATATTTTAAAATTGACGGGAAAAATATTTCAGAGTTATCTGAAATGGACATCAATATTTTAGGCGATTGGTTTAAAGGAATCGAAAAACGTTTAAGCAAATCGCAAAATGTGATTGCCAAAGAAGTACTCAAAGAAATCAGAACTCGTATTGGTTTTTTACTAGAAGTTGGATTAGATTACGTAACCTTAAATCGTTCTTCGAAAACCTTAAGTGGTGGCGAAGCGCAACGTATTCGTTTAGCAACACAAATAGGTTCTCAGTTAGTAGGTGTATTATACATTTTAGATGAGCCAAGTATTGGTTTACATCAACGAGATAATATTCGTTTAATTGAAGCGCTTAAAAACCTACGTGATGTTGGTAATAGTGTTTTAGTGGTAGAGCACGACAAAGACATGATTATCGAATCAGATTATGTGATTGATATTGGCCCTGGTGCCGGTGTACATGGTGGACGAGTAGTTGCTGCAGCTAAACCAAAAGACATGTTAAAATTTAATACCGTTACAGCCGAATATATTACCGGAAAACGTAGTATTGAAGTTCCAAAAACGCGCCGGAAAGGAAACGGAAAAAAATTAGTTTTAAAAGGATGTACCGGTCATAATTTAAAAAATGTAAACGTTGAAATTCCATTAGGAAAATTTATTTGCATTACAGGCGTGAGTGGTAGTGGAAAATCAAGTTTGATTAACGAAACATTATACCCAATTTTAAGTAATCATTTTTATAATTCAGAAAAACGCCCTCTACCCTATAAATCATTTACCGGTATTGAACACATTGATAAAGTAATTGACATTGATCAATCTCCTATCGGACGTACGCCAAGAAGTAATCCTGCGACTTATACCAACGTTTTTTCGGACATCAGAACATTATTTTCTGAATTGCCGGAAGCAAAAATCAGAGGTTACAAACCAGGACGTTTTTCGTTTAATGTAAAAGGTGGTCGCTGCGAAACATGTGGTGGTGCTGGAGTAAAAACAATCGAAATGAATTTCTTACCTGATGTGTACGTGAATTGCGACGAATGTAATGGAAGGAGATACAACAGAGAAACTTGCGAAATTCGTTACAAAGGAAAATCCATCAGTGATGTATTAAACATGACGATTGACCAAGCTTGTGAGTTTTTTGAAAACCAACCTACTATTTTTCGTCAGATAAAAACCTTACAAGATGTAGGTTTGGGCTATATCACATTAGGACAACAAGCAACGACTTTAAGTGGTGGAGAAGCGCAACGCGTGAAACTATCTACAGAATTAAGTAAACGTGATACAGGAAACACTTTGTATATTTTAGATGAACCAACTACTGGATTACATTTTGAAGATATCCGTATTTTATTAGGCGTATTAAATAGATTGGTTGATAGTGGAAACACTGTGTTAGTTATTGAACACAATAT
This sequence comes from Bacteroidia bacterium, assembly GCA_016787365.1. Lineage (GTDB taxonomy): Bacteria > Bacteroidota > Bacteroidia > B-17B0 > Aurantibacillaceae > UBA4416. The sequence goes on along the minus strand of JAEUTR010000148.1, from coordinate 1,120 downwards.
GGATATTATTAAAGTAGCTGATTATTTAATTGATGTTGGTATGGAAGGTGGCAAAGGCGGCGGAGAAATATTATTTACTGGAACTCCCGAAGAATTAGTAAAATCTAAAAAAGGATATACGGCACCATTTTTGAAAAAAGAATTGTGAAAAACTATGCCAGTTCGAGTGAAGTCGAGAACATCAATTAAGAGCTAATTAGTATATTCGTATAACATTTTACAACTCATTAAATCAACTTTTTAATAATTAAAATATATGACCCAAGACAAAGAAGATAAAATCAGGAGAGCGTTTGCTACAAAAGAATCAAGAGAAGTAATGGCTTCTGATAGCTGGAAAATTTTTAAAATTATGAGTGAATTTGTTAATGGATTTGAACAAATGCAACAAATTGGCCCATGTGTTTCGATATTCGGTTCGGCTCGTACAAAACCAGAAAACAAATATTACATCTTAGCTGAAGAAATAGCATACAAATTAACACAAGAAGGTTATGGCGTTATTACGGGTGGTGGACCAGGTATTATGGAAGCGGCCAATAAAGGCGCAAAACGTGGCGGTGGAAATTCTGTAGGATTAAATATTAATTTGCCTTTCGAACAAAAACCAAACGATTATATTGACAGGGATAAAAGTATCGATTTTAATTATTTTTTTGTTCGTAAAACAGTTTTCTTGAAATACTCTCAGGGATTTATTGGGATGCCCGGTGGTTTTGGTACTATCGACGAATTATTTGAATCTTTAACTCTTGTTCAAACAAATAAAATTGCAGAATTCCCTGTTGTATTAGTTGGTAAAGAATATTGGAGCGGTTTAATTGATTGGATTAAAACAACCATGCTACATCAAGAACACAACATAAACGAAATAGATTTAGAATTATTTAAACTTGTAGATACTGCTGATGAAGCTGTAAAACACATTGTAGATTTCTATAGTAAATATATGTTGAAACCAAATTTCTAATTTGAATATGAATTTATTACCAATATACGAATCCTTGCCTACCAAGCTTTTCATTTACAGATTCATATATTCGTACTAAATTTGTAATTATATTTTTAAAACAACGCAAAATGAAAACAATCTTAATTACAGGAAGCACCAGCGGCATTG
>JAEUTR010000145.1 GCA_016787365.1 Bacteroidia bacterium | reverse complement strand
AAGATTTTTGATAAATTTTATAGAGTACAAAGTGGAAATATACATGATGTAAAAGGATTTGGATTGGGCTTAAGCTATGTGAAATCTATAATTGAAAGTCATCACGGAATTATTACGTTGAACAGTGAAAAGGAAAAAGGTAGTGAGTTTGAAATTAAATTACCTGTAAATGAAAGCTAAAGTATTATTGGTTGAAGACGAAAAAAATTTTGGCATGCTATTGAAAGATTATCTTTCGATGAATGATTTTTTGGTTACACATTGCGAAGATGGGGAACAAGGATTACACGCTTTTAAGGCAGACACCTTTGATATTTGCATTATAGATATTATGATGCCTAAAAAAGATGGGTTTACGTTAAGCACAGAAATAAAAACCATTCAAAAAACAGTTCCTATTATTTTTTTAACTGCCCGAGCCATGCGTGATGATATTATTAAAGGTTATAGTTTGGGTGCAGATGATTATGTTATAAAACCATTTGATTCGGAAGTTCTTTTATTTAAAATAAAAGCAATTTTAAATCGTAAACCTTTATTAAGTGTCGATACTAATTATTTACATGAGGTTGGTCAATTTACATTTAATGCTAAACTCAGAACTTTAAAACACTTAGTGCATGCCGAAATAAAATTATCCCCTAAAGAAGCGGCATTATTAAATTTATTATGTCAGCATAAAAATGATGTTTTAACCCGCGAAAAAGCTTTAAAACAAATATGGGAAGATGATAATTATTTTACTGCCCGAAGCATGGATGTGTATATGGTTAAATTAAGAAAATATTTATCGTCCGATAAAAATCTGGAAATTGCAAATGTGCATGGCAACGGCTACAGTCTTGTAGAAAAAAATAAGATCTAAATCATGTTTTGAGTTATTTAACGTTGTAATAATAAAAATAATCAAGGTATTTTTTAACTTTAATAAAATTTTAATTGTTGAAAAATACATGGATACTAATTAACTGGATAGGTATTATAACTGTATCTTTTGGCTGCTATAAGCTTATGCACTTTTTTATATCAATCATATTCGCCTTAAAGTTTATCACGCTTCCGCCTGATAGTAATTTGATATATGATTCTTCGTTTGATATACGTGGGGAAGTAATTTCTGTTCCTAATTTTAAAACAAAAGAACAAATGGATTTTGTGTTTAATACTCAAATTTATCAACTGGGATGTGATACAATGCCTAATGTTAAATTTTGGAGAAGTATTATGAATTTGCATAAAGATTCGGCTTTATTTAATACTCCAAACGATAGAAATGTATTAAGTAAAGCTCATATCAGAAGTTGGGAAGGACTGGATATAACTCAAAAATCATGTTACAAGGATAGTCTCCGTAATTGGTATTGTTTATCAGATTCCGCAAGAATATTATTAACTAATGGCAAGAGTTTTTTTTATGATTTCGAGAAAGCTTCAGCTAATTTTCACAAAGGAATAAATGATTTTATAGCTAATGGTGTTGATCCTTGGTATGCTCAGGCAATATTGATGATTGAAAGCCCTAATAAACTTCAAAAATCCAATGCCGGAGCCTATGGTTCTTTTCAGTTAATGAAAGATGTGGCGCGCTTGTTTGGGTTAAAAGTAAATAAACATATAGATGAACGTGCTGATTTTGACCGTTCGGCATATGCTGCATCAAGTCTCATAAAAAAAATATGCATCCCAAAAACTCGTGAAATATTAGATTCGTTAGGAATAACAAATTATAAAGAAAATGAATTATGGTTTAGGCTACTGGTTATGCACTCATACCACGCCGGAGCAGGAAACGTAAAAAGAGCTTTATTTTCATTTAAGCCAACAGAGGGAAATATGAATTTAATTTATACCCTTTGGAGAACGGAAACTAAGAAATTTAAATCCGCTTCGCAAAATTACTCCCAATTGGTTTTGGCAGCAATGCTTGAAGTGAACGAAAAATTTGGTCTGGCTCCAAAATCATTAATTATTGAGGAAAAACCTAAGGAAACCCAGCTTCGCTAGTGGGTTTTATAGCCAGAACAATAGGCTAAATAAAGAAAAAATGTATTTTTTTTGAAAAATGTATTTTATATAATTTTTATTTTACATTTAGCTAATCAAAAATTGTAGCCTATGAGAATTCTAATTATTGAAGATGAAAAATCTTTACGTGAAGATGTTGTTGATTATTTAACCGAAAATGGATATAAATGCGATTTTGCCACCACAATAAAAAGTGCCATGCAAAAACTAAATGATATTGTATATAGTTGTGCACTGGTTGATGTAGGATTACCTGATGGATCAGGAATTGAGATTGTTGAACATATCAAAAAAAATAATCCGGAAATGGGAGTAATTATTGTTACCGCTAAAAATGCGTTAGAAGATAAATTACAGGGATTGAAAATAGGAGCGGATGACTACTTAACCAAACCGTTTCATTTATCAGAGTTAAGTGCTCGTGTGTATTCTGTTTTGCGTAGAAGAAATTTTGGCGGAAAAAACTCTTTAGTTTTTGATGGTTTAGAAATTGATACAACAGAAAAAAAAGTAATAGCTAACGGTAACCAATTGCAATTAACAAAAAAGGAATATGAAATTCTGGTTTATCTGGCTAGTAATCCAACACATTTAATTACCAAAGAAGCTTTAGCAGACGCTATTTGGGGTGATAAAGCAGACATGGCCACTTCTTTTGATTTTGTGTATAGCCAAATAAAAAATTTAAAGAAAAAACTAAACGAAGCTGATTTAAAAAACTACATTAAAGTGGTTTATGGTATGGGTTATAAGTTTAAAGATTAAATTCTTTACCCGCTGCGTTCAACTTAAATAAATGAAACTTCTTACCAAGTCTAATATTTACATAACTATTACCACGGTATTGCTTTTTGCAATGGGTATTTTTATTGTGTATCAGGTTATTTTATTAAAATTAGATCGGGAAGTTGATAAACAATTATTATCTGCTAAAGAACAAATTGTAAATGGGTTAAATGATGGAATTTCTCCCAACGAATTTTTGGCAAATATTGGTCAAAAAATCTATGTCAAAAAAGTAGAGACTCAAACTATTTTTGATAATCAATTCATTGAATATATTGAAAAAGATCCAAAAGATCCTTCAAGCAATGGAGATATTACCCAACGGGAATTGTTATTTCAGACTAAAGTAAATGATAAAATTTACGAGGTTACAGTGTGTAGTTCTCTATCCGAAGGAAAAAAAATAGGCGACTACATTGCAGTGGTTGTATTGATATTTTTGGTTGTTTCGGTTATTATTTTGTTTTTACTAAACAGGTTGATATCCGCTTTTATATGGTCTCCCTTTTATGATACTTTATCAAAAATTAAAACCTGGAATATTAAGAAAAATGAAATCCTTAATTTTAAAGAAACCGATATTGATGAATTTCATTTATTAAATGATACAGTAAAAGATTTAACGCATCAAATTCAATCGGATTACCATAATTTAAAGGAGTTTACAGAAAATGTTTCTCACGAAGCGCAAACGCCGTTATCTATTATCAGCACAAAATTGGAATTATTAATGCAGGAAAATAATTACAATGATAAACAGCACAAATTACTGGTACAAACATACAATGCAACCCAGCGTTTGTATAAGTTAAACGAAGGATTAATTTTGTTAACACGTATCGAAAACAAACAGTTTATCGAAACAAGTCATATTGAATTAACGCAGGCCATTGATGAAAAACTGGAAGTTTTAGAAGATTTTATTGAAGCAAAACAAATTACCGTTGAAAAATGCTACAATAAGCATATCACAAAAGATGTCAATGCTATTTTATTAACCATTCTTTTAAATAATTTATTTATTAATGCCATTAAATATAACCTCGAAGAAAATGGTAAAATTAAAATTACGGTAGATGAAGATTCTTTTTCTGTTGAAAATACAAGTTATATAGACAAAATAAATCGTCAATTTTTATTTGATCGATTTAATAAAAACTCCATTTCAGGTTCACTGGGACTTGGTTTGTCGTTAATTAAAAAAATAGTGGATTTTTATAATTGGCAGGTTACCTATTCTCATAAAGACGGGAAACATAAATTTAAAATTTATATGTAGTTTCGTGTTTTTAAAAATAGACTCATGAACGTTCCTATCTGGCACAAACCTCCGGTTTTATCCGAGATAAATTCTTTAAATCAAAATACATTAGGCCAAAATTTGGGCATTGAATTTACGGAAATTGGCCCCGATTTTTTAGTAGCTACCATGCCGGTTGATAATAGAACAAAACAACCATTTGGCTTATTGCATGGAGGCGCCAATGTTGCTTTAGCCGAAACATTAGGCAGCGTAGCATCATTGTTAGTAGTAAATAGCGATGTGTTTATTGGCGTTGGTGTTGAGATAAATGCTAATCATATAAAGGCTGTTTTGAGTGGAAACGTAAAAGGTGTGTGTTCTCCTTTAAATATATCGGGCAAAAACCATGTATGGGACATTAAAATTTATAATGAATCTAATGAGTTATCCTGCGTTTCAAGATTCACCTGCACTATTATTCCTAAAAGTAAATTTGTATAATGGTTCAGTTCAGATTAATTATAATTATCGCTTTTTTAAATTACGGATTGTTTTCTCAAACAAAATTAAAACCAGGATTTGACGGGCAGGAATTTTTAGACGTATTGCATTTAGAGTGGGCTCATCAGGATTCGGGAAGTAAATATGCACCTAAAATATTACCGGCAAATTATAAAAGAGTATACCGTTCGCCGGAAGTTGGTTTAAAAAACAAAGTTGATTTTTGGTTGAGAAATGATTCGGTTGGTGTAATATGTTTACGTTATACTGTTGGAGGTACAAGTTGGTTGGAAAATTTTTATAGCGGACTGATTAAAGCACAAGGAACGTTGAAGCTAAATGATAGTACCAATTTTAACTATAAATTTGCTAATGATGAAAAAGCGATGATTCACCATGGTTGGGCAATTGGCGCATGTCATTTAGCACCCTTTGTAACACAAATCATTAACAACTATTATAAAAAAGGAGTAAAAGAATTTATTATTGTAGGGCATAGTCAGGGCGCAGCTCTTTCTTATTTAATGCGTTCTTATCTACAATATGCTCCCGAATCTGTTGTCCCTAAGGATATTACTTATAAAGTATATTGCAGTGCCGCACCTAAGCCCGGTAATTTATTTTATGCTTACGACTTTGATTTTTTGACGAGAAATGGCTGGGCTTATCGCATTGTTAATACAAATGATTGGGTTCCTCAAACGCCTTTTTCTGTTCAAACCATAGGAGATTTGCATCCCACAAACCCTTTTTCTAAACGAAAGGAACTGATGAAAAAGAGATTAAAGAAACCTCTAATCAGATTATATGTTAACCATGCTATAAAAGATATGGAAGGTGCGGCGCAAAAAACAAACAGAAAGTATCATAAGTACCTTACTAAACGCATGGGTAAATTTGTGAAGAAAAACCTTAGAGAATATAAAGATCCTAATATTGAGAAAAGTAATTTTTATATGACGGCCGGAATACCTATTATTTTGCAGCCTGATAGTTTGTATAATGAGAAATTTAAATATGATGGTGTTAATGTATTTTTACACCATATGTTTGAACCCTATATTTATTTAACGGAATTATATTACATAAAAAAATAATAGCTGTTTATCCCCTTTTTTTAGCCAGTTAACTGCTCATAAAGTCATTTATCTAAAATCTGTAGTTTGTTTGGCAAATTCTGTTAATTTTAGACCCGATTTTAAACTAAACCCATTTATGAAAAAACTAGTTCTCTCTTTTGTATTGATTTCATTTTTATTTCAGCCAATCGCTAAAGCCGATGAAGGTATGTGGTTGCCTATGTTATTAGGCGAACAGGTTTATGCCGATATGGTAAAAAAAGGATTAAAAGTAAGTAAAGAACAACTTTATAGTATGAATCAGGCTTGTATTAAAGATGCTATCATTATTTTTGGTGGTGGTTGTACAGGCGAAATTGTAAGTAAAGAGGGATTAATTTTCACGAATCATCACTGTGGGTACAACGCTATTGCAGCAGCCAGTACAGTTGATCATAACTATTTAAGAGATGGTTTTTGGGCTAAATCAAAAACAGAAGAAATTTATGCGCCGGGAGTTCATGCGCAGTTTTTAATAAAAATTGTAGATGTTACCGATAAAGTAAACGAAAAAATAAAAGATATTCCTGCTTTAGACCTAACACAAAAATTACCGGGTATTTTAGCGGAGATGGCTACTAAAGAAACAGAAGGTACTGTTTATGAAGGACGTATCTCATCTATGTTTAAAGCCAATCAATTTTTATTATTTGTATATGAGCGTTATAAAGATGTACGTTTAGTTGGTACGCCTCCTGAAAGTATTGGAAAATTTGGCGGAGATACAGATAACTGGGAGTGGCCACGTCATACTGGTGATTTCTCAATCTTTCGTGTTTATACAAACAAAGAAGGAAAAGCAGCAGAGTATGCAGCAGACAACGTGCCTTTAAAATCTAAATACTCTTTACCAGTATCTATTAAAGGAGTTAAAGATGGGGATTATACCATGATTTGGGGTTATCCGGGTGGAACTAACCGTTACGAAACATCTTATGGTGTGAAATTAAAAACAGATATCGAAAACCCTTCATTAGTTGATTTACGCGATGCTCGCTTAAAATTCATGTTAGAAGAAATGAAAAAAGATCCGGCTGTTAAAATACAATTAGCAGGTAACTATGCAGGTATTGCTAACTACTGGAAGTTTTTTGACGGAGAATCAAAACAACTTTTAAAATACAAAACTTACGAAGAAAAGCAAGCAAACGAAGCGGCATTTTTAGCATGGGCTAAAGGCAAACCTGAATTTGAAAATGTATTTAATGAGTATAAAAAAATATACGATGCATGGCGTCCTTATGCTAAACAACGTGTGTACATGACAGAAGGTATTTTCGGTTCTCCGTTAATTGCTTTTGCTTCTTCATTACAAAAATTAGATGCTACTTTAAGTAAGAAGGATGTAACTAAAGAAGAAATTGCTAAAGTTGCAGAAGCCGTTAAAGCAGCTCGCACCAATTTTATTAAAGCAGAAAATATTACTTCTGATAATAAAATTTTAGCGTTCGTAACACAGGCATTTTACAATGATGTAGATGTTGCTCAGCATCCTGCCGGGTTTTACAATATGATTAATGCCAAATTCGGAGACTTGAAGGCGAAAACTACTTACGAAGCATTTTCAAATTATGTATTTGCTAATACTTCTTTTTTAGATGATAAAAAATGGGATATATTGATAGCTAATCCTGATACAGCAACTTTACATAAAGATCCTGCATTTATGATGGCAAATGCCTTCAATACAAATTTTAATTCTAAATACGCCAAACTATTTACTGATTTTAATGCCCAAAATTTTGTGATTGGTAAAACATACTTAAAAGGTGTTTTAGAGATGAATAAAGGCAAGAAAATGTATCCTGATGCTAACTTTACCATGCGTGTGAGTTTTGGTAACGTAAAATCATATTCACCTAAAGACGCTGTAAAATACAGTCACGTATGTACTTTATCAGGTGTTTTAGAAAAATATAAACCAGGAGATTATGAGTTTGATGCTCCGGTAAAATTAATTGAATTGGCAAAAGCAAAAGATTTTGGTCAGTATGCAGATGCAGATACAAAAGATATTGTAGTGTCTTTTATAAGTTCAAATGACATCACGGGTGGTAATTCAGGTTCCCCTGTAATTAATGCTAAAGGCGAATTAATTGGTTTGGCATTTGATGGTAATTACGAAGCGTTAAGTCACAAAATTAAATTTGATAAAGACTTAAATCGTACAATTAATTTAGATGTTCGTTATTTATTATGGGTAGTAGATAAATTAGGAGGAGCTTCTAATATCATTGCTGAATTAGACTTAAGAAAATAATAGTATCTTAATATTTTAAAGCCCGTCCGCCAAATGGCAGACGGGCTTTTTTATGCTTTATAATAAACTTAAAGAATTGTATATTTGATGAGATAGAATATTT